>SHZI01000031.1 GCA_009692345.1 Gammaproteobacteria bacterium
CGCCGCCTCCACCAATACTGAAGCCCCAACTGTTATCAGTTGGGGCTTTTTTTTGCCTGTTTGCGCCAGTTCCCGCGTGTTGTTGGGGGTTCCTGCGGAAGCCTGCGGACTTCGCCTGCCGCCCGAATTGGCCGTTCCGGGCCACATTCCACTCTCTCCTGGCCATTCCTCGCTCCGACCTCGCTCCTTGGAACTGGCCCGAAGTCCGCAAAGGCCGCAACGCAGATCCATACAGATCAACGGGTTACGCGCGGACGAATCAAGCGGTTGGATTGCAGCATTGGCTACCGGAGGGAGCAAACTGCCCCAGCGCGAAGCCAGAAGCCCTACCGGACCTTCCGTTCAATTTGTTCAAACAGTTTCTGCGCAGCAAGCCTGGCAGTGGCGTCTTGCGCCGGAGCGAGCGGTTCAAGATCTACCCCGTCACGGCCTGCGACATAGGCTGGACCGCCGACATCATCGTCATAGTCCGAACCGTCCTCGTTGATCGCGTAATGCGCATCTTGGGTGTCCCGGCCGACCGAATATTGACCACCTGTGCCGATTGAATATTGACCAGGGAAGGGAGGCCGCGGCCGGCGCGGCCAATTGTGGATAAGTACAGGACGAGTCGGTGGTGGTTGATCTCCTTTTCGGTCGATGTACTTGCGCGTGGGAAGCTGCGAAGGGCGTAGCCCGAAGCGGCTTCCCACGCGCGCGATCGCTCAGACCGCATCGTGCGGCGGGGTTTGTGGAGGGCTCTTGCGCGTCTGCTCGCGCGCCTTGATGCGTGTCTTTGCCGCGGCACTGCTACGGCGGAACCGGTGCGACTCGTTGCCCGTCTCCACGATGTGGCAGTGATGGGTAAGCCGATCCAACAGCGCGGTGGTCATCTTTGCATCGCCGAATACGCTGGACCACTCGGCAAAGTCGAGGTTGGTCGTAATCATCACACTGGTGTGCTCGTACAGCCGCGACAGCAGATGGAACAGCAGCGCCCCGTCTGCTTGGCTGAACGGAAGGTATCCCAGCTCATCCAATACGACGAGGTCCATACGCTCTAGACTCGCGGCGATCCGCCCGGCCTTGCCTTGGGCTTTCTCCTGCTCCAGCGCATTGACCAGATCGATCGTGGAATAAAACCGCACGCGCTTGGCGTGTCGGGTAATGCCCGACACGCCGATGGCGGTGGCAAGATGGCTTTTGCCGGTACCCGGCCCGCCGACCAGAACCGCGTTATGCGCCTGCTCGGTGAAGCGCATCTCTGCCAACTGCACCACCAGCTTGCGATCGACCGGCGAGACCTCGAAATCGAAGCCGGCGAGGTCACGATGCCCTGGAAACTTTGCCGAGTACATCTGGTGACTGACCGAGCGTATCCAGCGATCGACCGTCTCGGCCTGCAACAGATGCTCGATCAGCCAGCGGGCCTCCTCCAGCGCGGTGTTGGTACCTGGGGCGATCAGTTCGGCCCAGGCGGCCGTCATACCGTGCAGACGCAGCTGTTTGAGCTCAAGGGCGACGTCACGCATGATCGATCTCCTGGGCGTCGTCCTGGGCACGCAGGCTGTCGTAGCGCGCGGTGTTGGCCAGCGGCGGCTCTGCGATCGTCAACGTCGTGGCGGCGTTCTCTGGGGCCACGCTGTCGTTGAATCGGCTCAACACGTTGAGCACGTGTTCCACGCTCACACGCCCTGATGGAGGACGGCTCTCCAGCGCCAGATCGACGGCCACCAACACCGCCTCCAGCCCGGCGCTTGGTACGATCGCCAGCACCTGCGCCATCACCCGATCCCCGCCTGCCTCGCGCAGCAACGCGCCGCGTAACTGTTGCAGCGGCGCGGGCATATCGGCAAACGGCGCGTCGTTGCGCAGCGCACCGGGCTTTCTTTGCAGCAGCGGTATGTAGTGCTGCCAGTCATAGCGGGTGTGCCCCGCATCGCTCAGCCGTTCATGGTTGGCCGTCACGCTGTCCTCGGCGATCACCGCAATGCGGCCCGGATACAGGCGCGTGCTCACCATCTGCCCGGCCAGCTCACAGGGCACCGAGTAGCGATTGCGCGCCACCGACACTAGGCAGGTACTCGACACCCGGGCGGGCTTCTCTACGTAACCATCGAAGGGCTCGGGCATGGGCATCAGGAATTCGCCTTCATGCTCGAGCATCTCGGCCACGCTGAACTGGTCATGCTCGGGGTGGCGAATCTGCTCCCACAACTGCCGGCAACGCGCGCCGATCCAGACGTTGAGTTCGACGAATGAGCCAAAGCGCTCTTTGGCCGCATCGATCCAGATCCGGCCCTTGCCTTTCTTGATCTTGTCCACCGCCGTCTTCATGTTGTCGTAGATGCCGCGCCGAGGAATGCCGCCTAAGGCGGTAAAGCTGCGGGTATGGGCGTCGAACAGCATCTCGTGGCCTTGGCTCGGATAAGCCACCAGCCAGAATGCGCGGCTCGCACACAGCTTCATGTGCGAGACCTGCATGCGCCGGTAGATACCCCCAATCACCAGCGCCTCTTCGCTCCAGTCAAACTGGAACGCCTCGCCCGGGGCGAACGTCAAAGGCACGAACGCTTGCGCACTGATCAGCTTGCCTTGCTTGTCCTGCCAGGTCCGGATGAAATCGGTCAGCCGCGTGTAACCGCCCTGATAGCCCTCACCAGCCAACTGCGCGTGCAGCGCGCGTGCACTGCGCCGCTCGCGCTTTACCCGCCGTGCGTCCACCTCCAGTGCCTGCGTGAGCGATGCCAAGTACGGCGTGAGCTTCTTGGGCACTTCGCAGCGCCGGTATTTCGGCGCCGTCCCCTGCGCCCTCTTCAGCCACTTCTTGATCGTGTTGCGTGACAGGCTCGTGAGCCTGGCGATCTCGCTGATCGACTTTCCGTCACGGAAATACATCCCGCGGATCTTGCCTATCAATGCCATGGTGATCACCTCGGTTACCTGCTTAATAAATAAGCAGAGTAGGTCATTCACCCTGGTCAGTTTTCAGTCGGCACTACCCTCGTTTGATGGTCATTTTTCGGCCGGCGTCAACACTGCTGCCCACCAGAAACCGGTGCATTGGTGCTCTGCATCGGCATTGAAGGGGGTGATCGGGCCGATGTCGCTTGGCTGAAAGCGCATGACCTTGGTCGACAGCGCGGCGCCGTCATAGGCTGGCCAGACAGGAAGACCGGTTGGCGCCGGTACGCCGGTGCGTGCGAAGCTCGACCAATAGGCCACCATCTGATCGGCCAATGTCTGCGACGTGGCCGGCAGGTCAGGGGCGTTGATGGCGGCCGTGTTCGACAGCTTGGGGAAAAAGTAATTGAGCACCGACGAGTGCACGGCACCGAGATCGAATCCAAGCGGCTCGTTCGGTGGCACGGTGATGCCGACGCCAGCGACCAGGGCATGCGGATCGGCAAATTCGAATTGATATTGCTTGTTGCCGGTCTTGCCGTAGAGGGTGTTGGATGTCTTCAGGTAAAGACAGTGGTTGATGCCGACGTTTGGCGTGAAATCAGAAATCATCGAGCCAAAGGTGGCGCCGTTGATCGGCGTCGTACCAGGCTTGGCGCTGGTGCCTGGGTCGGGGAAATAGCGCTTGGTGATGGCGCTGCATTGGCTGCCTGGGCAGGAAACGCCATTGCCATAGAACATATTCATATAGGCACTGTTGACGCTGGCGCCGCCATCGTTGCTGACCGGTATCTTGACGTTCGGACCGTTCTGCCCGAGGACGTTGTAGGCCATATACAGGCGCAGCTCGTTCTGTGCGCCGCCCATGATCAGGGGCACTTGCATGAAATTCGCGCTGCCAATTGCATCGCTGAAGCTGCGAGGCGCGGTCGTCGTCGCGTCGGCCAGGCTCCTGGCATCGCTGCCGATCGTGGGGCTGAAAGCCATGATCGCGACGTTGGAGAAATAGTTTTGTGCCAGCAATAAATTCTTGACCTTGACGTTCCTCAGGCAATCGCCAATCGCCTGCGGGCTGGGCAGGCTGGCCACCGGGGTGTTCGGAACAATGCAATTGACATTGGGATTTTGCGCAATGATCTGCCAGGCCGACGCGCCAACTGCCGGGCTTTCAACCGGCGTGGCAGTCGCTTCCGCCGGGGAACCAATGACCGGAAATGAAGTCGTCGTCGCGTAGGGCACATAACTTCCGATTGCCTCCTGCACCGAAGGCATCGGGAACAGGCAGCCACCGCTGATCGCCACCGCTTTATGAAACAGGCCGCCGACCTTGTCGGCCGACGCCAAGTGCACGCAGATCGACCCGGCACCTGCTGATTCCCCCGCGACGGTGACGTTGGATGGATCGCCGCCAAAGGCCGCAATGTTCTTTTGCACCCATTTCAAGGCCAGGCGCTGATCTTCCAGGCCCAGGTTGCCGTTGCCATTGGCCCCCGGCGCTGCCGAACCGGCGGCCGGCAGCGGCATGAAACCGAACAGTCCGACCCGGTAATTCAATGAAACAACGACCATCTGGCCCTGATTGGCCAACTGGTCCAGGCGGTACAGGTTGGAGCCGCCACCTACAAACGCGCCGCCGTGGATCCAGACAAAGACCGGCAACTTGGCGCCCGCCGCCATGTTGGCCGGGCTGCTGACATTGACGAACAGACAGTCTTCTTCAAAGCTGGCTTCGGTCAGATTGAAGCGTGCCGATTGTGGGCAGCTCTTGCCGAACTGGCTGGCGTCCAGCACGCCGGTCCAAGGTGCCGCCGCTTGGGGCAAGGCAAAGCGCTTGGCACCAATCGGCGCTGCGGCATAGGGGATGCCTCGGAACTCGAGCACGCCGTTGCGTGTCGCCCCTTGAACATAGCCCAGGTCGGTTTGCACCAGGCGATCAATGCCGCCGCAGCCTGCAACCCATTGCGCCAGTCCCAGCATCAGGAAGCCGGTCAGCAGTCGGTGAATTGGGCCGGTCAATTGACTGACTTGCCGGTGAATTTTCTGGAAGAACTTGGTCATGGTCGGAGCCCGAGGACAGAGGAGTGAAATTACCCAGCAATAGGTATTTAAAGATATTTTCTGGGGTCAATGGTCGTTGGAAAATAGCGATTTATTTTGTTTTTTACGTTTGAAAATAAATCCATAATATGATCTATAGGTCTCCTGGATTGTCCCGGCCGACCGAATATTGACCAGGGAAGGGAGGCCGCGGCCGGCGCGGCCAATTGTGGATAAGTATAGGACGAGTCGGTGGTGGTTGATCTCCTTTTCGGTCGATGTACTTGCGCGTGGGAAGCTGCGCAGGGCGTAGCCCGAAGCGGCTGATGCCAACCGCAGGTGGGAACTGGTAGGATCGCCAGCCACAAGGGCTGAATTCCGCATCTTTCCGCAGGAGTTCGCAGCGGTTCTAAGGCGCTGAGTTACATAGGTTTGGCGCAGGGTTCCACCCCCCCACCAACCACCCTTCCGACCACTGCCGAGAAAGCCTCCAAACCCCGCGTCGTTGCGGGGTTTTTCGCATCTGGCCGGCCAATGGCACGAAAGCCCATGAGCCGGCTGCGCATCCACGCGAACTCCTGAGGCGAATCCTGCCTCATCTCCCACCCTTCAAGGAGCCTCCCCATGCAGTGCTGGAAAGCCGTGCCCCTGGCCCCCTCACTGGCTGCCCTGCTTGTCACCCTGGCGTGCAGTGCGCCGGCCACGGGCGCCAACCCGGCTAACCCGGGTGCTCCCGCCGGGACCCAGTCCGCCTGCGTAACCCAGGGCATGGACCCCGCCTGGCGGGGCACCGGGGTGGAGTCAGCCCGCCAGCTGGTGCGCTCCTGCCTCGTCAGCAGCGCGCCCACTCCGGGCCTGTGCACTGGCGTGCCGCCGAACTACACCGTGGATGTGCTGGCCAGCGAGGCCTGGGTAACCGAAGGGTGCGCCAACGTGGGCGGACCGGGCTTCTTCTGCCAGGAACTGATGGCCGAGGTGGCCAGCTTTTGTCACGACTCGGCGGCGCCCTAGCGGGGAACGCTCCTCCCGGCTAGCCGGCGGTGGGCAGCGCGCCGTGCCGCTTGCCGATCATCCCGATCACCAGCGCCGTCCCGAGCAGGGTCACCGCGCCTCCCCCGAGCATGCCGGGCGTAACCTTCTCCCCCAGCACCAGGGCTCCCCAGAGGATGCCGAAGACCGGAATGAGAAACGCCACGGCCATGGCCTTGCCGGGACCCACCCGCAGGACCAGCCGGAAATAGTAGATGTTGGGGATGGCCGTGCAGAGCACGGCCAGCAGCAGTACCGCGATCCAGGACTCTGCTGACGGGAACACCACGGGCCATTTCAGTATCGCCAGCGGTGCCAGCAGCAACGCCGCAAAGCCGAAACTCCCGATAGTGGTGACCCAGGCGTTCACGCCGGACAGGTGCTTTTTGATGAAGCTGGCTGAAACGCCATACAGGAACGACGCAAACAGGGAACCCGCGATCGCCAGCAAAGCTCCGGGCTGCGATTCCGGCAGATTTCCGACGAGGAGTACTACTCCGCTAAAGCCAACAACAAGCCCCAGGAACCCCCCGACTGTGATCCGGTCGCGGAGCCACACTCCCGCCACCACCGCTGCGAACAATGGGGCTGTAGCATTGATGATCGAGGCAAAACCCGCGGTCACGAACAGGGTTGAGTAGGCGAACAGGGGGAACGGGATCGCGGCGTTGATCAGTCCCAGGAGAAAGAGCTTGGGGAGATTCGCGCGGAATTCGGTGCGCCAGGCCGGACGGAGCAGAAGCACCGGCAACAGGCACAGCGCCGAGACGGCCACCCGGACGGCGACGAGGGGCACCGGGCCAAAATCCGGCGTTGCCATGCGCAGGAAGAGAAAAGAGCCGCCCCAGACGGCTGCCATTGCCAGGATCTGCAGGATATCGGCCAGGGACATGACGACGGTCGATGTTAGCGGGTTGCGCAGGACGCAGCCATACTCGGCACCATGACTGATCAGCATCAGGCTCCACCCGCAACTGGACGTGCCGACCGGCGCGCGCGCCTGATGCGCTCGGCAACCTACGCGTCGGTCGGTGTCGCCCTCTGTCTGGTCATGGCCAAGACCTGGGCATGGCGGGCTACAGACTCAGTATCGGTGCTGAGTTCCCTCGCCGACTCTGCACTGGATGTGCTCGCCTCGCTGCTCACGTTCATGGCGGTGCGTTTTTCCCTCTCGCCCCCGGATCTGGAGCATCGCTTCGGACACGGCAAGGCGGAAGGCCTCGCCGCCCTGCTCCAGGCGATCATCATCGGCGCTTCGGGCATCTTCGTTGGCGTCGAAGCGGTGCAGCGCCTGCTGAGTCCCGACACCCTGCACCGCCCAGTCGCCGGCATGCTGGTCATCATGGCCTCAACGGCGATCACCCTCGCGCTGCTCAGCTGGCAGCGCTATGTCAGCCGGGAAACAGGCTCGGTGGCGATTGCGGCGGACGCACTGCACTACAAGACCGACCTGTTCGTAAACTTAAGCGTGGTGGCAGCGGTGGGTATCGTGGCGTTCACCGGACTGGGCTGGGTAGACCCACTGGCAGGACTGGGAGTCGCGGCCTATCTCGCGTGGGGGTCCCGGAGTATCGCGGCGCGCTCCCTAGATATCCTTCTCGACCGGGAGATTCCCGACGCCGATCGGGACCGCATCCGGGAACTTGCGACCCGGCACCCCAGGGTTCTGGGCTTCCACGATCTGCGCACCCGGCACGGCGGTGCGGGCTACCACGTGCAGTTTCACCTGGAACTGAACGCCGAGACCTCGTTGGTCGAAACCCATCGGATCCTTGACGAGGTGGAGAGCTGGATTGAAGAGGCCTACCCGGGGTGCGAAATCATCATCCACCCGGATCCACTGGGCTATGAGGAGCGTCGTGACCGCTTCGAGGAGGCCATGCTAGATTGAACCAATGCATCGGTACTTCATCCGGGTCGCCCTCCTGCTGGTGCCCCTCGCGGCCGGCTGTGACCAGGCACTGACGGTCCCGAATACCTTTCCCGAACCCGTCGTCGAGCCGCTGCCCCTGGATGTCGCCCTGTATTTCAACGACGAGTTTACGAAATATCGCTATCAGGAGAACGTGCCGGGTGAATCCCAGTGGGACATTGAACTGGGCAAGGCCAACGTAGCCCTCTTTGAGAGCGTCTCCCGACGCCTCTTTCGCAGCGCAACGCGGGTTGCCTCCCGGCCCACCGGGCCTGAGGCTGCTGGCTTCAACGCCATCATCGAGCCCTCCGTTGCTGCCTTCGAGTTCTCGCTGCCGAACCAGTCGGCAACGGAGCAGTACTCCGTCTGGATCCGCTACACTGTCAAGGTGTTCAGGCCTGATGGCGAACTGCTGACGTCCTGGAACATCAGTGCCTATGGAGAGAGCGGCTCCACCCTGTTGCGGCCAGCCCGTTCGATGCAGCAGGCCACCGTGCTGGCCCTGCGGGATGCCGGCGCGATGCTGACGGTGGGCTTCCTGAAGGAAGCCAGAGCCCGCGGCATACTGCCCACCATGGAGAACGTCGATGCCCCGGCGCCCTGACAGACACCTGCGCAGCGCTGACCTCTTGCCCGCCGGGTATTGGCGTGCGCCAGTCGTGTTCCTGCTGGCGCTGGCGGCCACCGGTTGCGTGACCTCCCGGGTCGAAGAAACCAAGAACACCGCCACCGGCATCTCCGCCGACGAATCCGTCGTGATCCTGGCCACCAGCTATCACCAGGGCAACAAGACCGAAGCCGACTTCGTCGAGTGCGTAAACGACAAGCTCGACGGCGCCAGCGACTCGTTCAACATCTACCCGGGCGCCAAGTTCCGGGACGACCTCTTCCCCTGGTTTGAACCCCGCCTGATGCCCCAGGGCATCGAGGCACTGCCAGAGCTGCTGGCGAGGCCAGGTGTTGCCCAGCGCATCAGTGAACGGGGTGTGCGCTACCTGGTGTGGGTCAAAGGCAGTACAGAGCGAACGTCAGGCGGCGGCGGAATGAGTTGTGCGGCAAGCACCGTCGGCGGTGGCTGCTTCGGCCTCGTCTGGTGGGAAAACGAGGGCTCCTACGAGGCCGCGGTGTGGGATCTGAAGAAGGGTCAGCATTCTGGCGACGTGAGCACCGACGTGCACGGGACCTCCATGGTGCCCGCCCTGATCATCCCGCTACCTTTTGTCGCCCGGACGCAGGCGGCGGCCTGCAGCGGGCTGGTGCGGGAGTTGCGGCAGTTCATTACCCAGGAGGGGCCGTCCTGAGGCCTGCCGCTTCTGCGCTGCGGCCACCGTTCGCGGCGCGCCCCACCCTGCTGGCCCTGGCGGTTCTTGCCGCGTTCCTGATGCCGCAGTCGGCCCTGGCAGCCGCTGCGCACCTCCGCTTCGAACTGGACCTGGCCCCCGGCGAGTCCAGCACCGCTGCGCGCATCATCGTCCGTCAGGACAGCGCCGCCCTGCGGGAGATTGTGCTCGACGGGGCCCGGCTGCAGAAGGCCACGGGTGACGGCGAGATCACGCTCAGGCAGGGCCAGCTGCGGTGGGCGCCGCCCGCGACGGGGGGAACGCTGCGTTACCAGGTTCCCCTCAGTCACCGCCGGCAGGGGAAAACTGCCCCGGGCAACGACGCCTGGGTCGGCGCGAAGTTCGCCGTCTTCCGCGGCGAGGATGCGTTCCCCATCAGGGCGTGGAGGCGCACCAAGGATAGCGGCCTGACCGGTGAGCTGATTGTGCGTCGGCCGGACCAATGGAGCCTGATCACCCCTTATCTGCCCGACGCGCTGGGCAGACTGACGATCCGGAATCCAGGCCAACGCATGGCGCGCCCTGTCGGCTGGATCACGGCGGGTGACCTCGGCACCCGCCGGGACACCATCGCGGACATCGAGATCATCGTCACCGCGCCCCGGGGCGAGCGCATGGAGCGGGTCGCGATGCTGGGTCTCCTGCGCTGGACCCTTCCCCAGCTGGTGCAGCAACTCGCCACGGCAGAGAGCCGGCCCCGCTACATTAGTGTCGTGGCCGCCGGTCCACCACTGTGGCTTGGCGCACTGTCAGCGCCAAACTCCATCTTTGTCCACTCTGACCGACCGCTCATCAGCGAGAACGGCACCAGCACGATCGTGCATGAAATGGTGCATGTGCTGCTGGCCGACCTCGACACGCCCCGGGAACAGGACTGGATCGACGAAGGGCTGGCCGAGTACCTGTCTCTGCGCGCGCTCAGGGATTCGGGCACGATTTCGGCACTGCGCTACGAAGCGACGATTGCGGAGTTCCGGCGGTGGGGTGGCGCTGTTACGAGCTTGCGGACACCTTCCTCCACAGGACCAGTGACGGCCAGGGCAGTGACCGTCTTCGCCGATCTGGATACCGAGCTCCGCAAGTCGGGCCGCAACGGTCAGTCCCTCGCCCTCCTGATCAAGGGACTGCTGGAGTCGGGGCGGCGCGCGGACCTGGCCACGCTGCGCCAGGGGGCCCGGAAGATGCTTGGCCGGGACTCCCTGGCCCTGGCACCGGCTGCAGTGCCAGGTCTGGATTGATCAGGCCCGCTTCCCCGCCGTCACCCCCAATGGGAGACTAGGCCATGAGCAACAGCCGTCCTGGTAGTCTGGCCCCCTGGCTAGCCATCCTGGCCCTCGCCCTGACCGGGGGCTTGATCCTGCCGATTGCCAGCTACATGGCCGGCAAGCGGCTCATCGGGGCCTATGAGGGCAAACTGGGACTCACCGACTACCTGGGCAGCATCTATGCCGCCGCCGGCCAGGGGGAAGTCCTGGCCTGGTGGCTGCTGCTGGCGCCAGCCCTCATCGCCACGGTCTGGTACCTGCTGGCGCGGGTCGGGAACTGGTTACGGGAAAGCAGCGTCGAAGACTAGATTATCTATTTCTATCAGCTACTTAAGATATCTTTTTTCCCGTTTATGTTAGGTTCGGAACCCGCGCCCCGGGCGCCCTCGTACAGTCGGGTCAAGCGGCATCCCGGTCATCCCGGTCATCCGGGTCAGGCCGGCCAATAATAAAAGCCAATACCCGTGAGCCCCAGCGCCAGACCGAGCATCGGCCACCACCGCCAGGGAGTCTCGCGGATCGACCCCACAAAGGACAGCGCGGACAGGATGGTGACCAGCGAGAACATGACCGTGGCCTCGGCCAGTAACGGCAGGTCCATTGCGTAGCGCGAATCCTCTCCCTGGCGCAGGCCGAAGATTACCCACACCAGCCCCAGGCAGAACGCTATCGAGAAGACGCTCCCAAGCACGATGCCAAGAATTACCGTCAGAGGCTGCATTCGCTTCCGGAGCTTGCTCTCACCTTATCCCGTCGCCAAGTCTAGCTTAGACTGGTGCCCTACCCGTAACACCCAGCTGCAAAGTCGACAGGCATGACCATCGCACCGACAAGCTTCCGTAAGGCCTCCAGTCTGGCTGCACTGCTCGCCGTGCTCACGATCGGCATGGGACCAGCAGTGCCCGCACTCGCCAGGCAGGCCGGGCCGGTTGCGCCCGCCACCCTGGAAACAACGTCCCGGGAGCGGCAGGTAGCCCGCATGGTCACCCGCTTTGTCGAACGGGCCCACTACTCCCGGTTGAGCGTCGACGACTCCCTGTCAGACGCCACTCTCAAGACCTATCTCGAAACGCTCGACAGCAATCGTCACTATTTCCTGCAGTCGGACATCGCCTACTTCGCCCGCTACAGAACTACGCTGGACGACTCACTGCGCTCCGGCGACATGGAGCCGGTGTTCGACATCTTTCGCCTCTACCGGCTGCGGGCGCAGCAAAACATCGACTATGCGCTGAGCCTCCTCGACAAGGAACCGGACTTCACGGTCAAGGAGGACTATGTCTTTAATCGGGAGAAGCTGCCCTGGACCGCCACGCCGGCAGAGATGCAGGACACCTGGCGCCGACGCGTAAAGAACGATGCGCTCGGCCTGATGCTGGCTGAGAAGAGCTGGAAGGAAACCGGTGACGTACTCAGGAAGCGTTATCAGCGGGTGCTTGATCGCATCCATGAACTGGACAGCGACGAGGTGTTCGAGACCTTCATGAATGCCTTTGCCCGGACGCTGGACCCCCACTCCAGCTATCTGTCGCCAAGGCAGTCCGAGGAGTACCGGATTCAGATGAGCCTTTCCTACCAGGGGATTGGCGCGTCCCTGCAACTCGATGACGACTTCGTCCAGGTCATGAACGTGATTCCCGGCGGGCCGGCGGCGATCGATGGCCGACTTAAACCCAATGATCGCATCACGGCAGTGGGCCAGGGCAAGGGCAAGGGCAGCGAGATGGTCGATGTCGTTGGCTGGCAGCTGGACGACGTCGTGCAGCTGATCCGTGGTCCTGCCGGGACGAAGGTCAAACTGCAGATCCTGGCGGGGGGTGCAGTGCCCGGGTCGGCGGAGACCATACTCGACCTCACCCGGAACAAGATCAAGCTTGAGGAGCAGGCCGCCAAGAAGAGCGTTATTCCGGTCCAGCGCAATGGCGCAACCGTCAATATCGGCGTTATCACGGTACCCAGCTTCTACCAGGACTTCGACGCCCGGAATCGCGGCGACAAGGACTACGTCAGCACGACGCGCGACGTCCGCCGGCTGATCGGGGAACTGCGCAAGGACAGAATCGAGGGACTGGTGCTGGACTTCAGGGGCAATGGCGGCGGTCACCTGACCGAAGCCACGTCCCTCACTGGCCTGTTCATCGACCGGGGGCCGGTCGTCCAGCTGCGCCACACCAACGGCCTCATCGAAGTTCTGGATGATCCGGAGCCCACGGTTGCCTATACCGGCCCGCTGGTGGTACTCGTGGACCGCTTCAGTGCGTCGGCTTCAGAGATTTTCGCGGCGGCCATTCAGGACTACCGGCGCGGACTGATCGTCGGCCAGCAGACGTACGGCAAGGGCACCGTTCAGAACCTCTACGAACTCGACCAGTACTCCCGGAGCACCCAGGAGCCGGGTCTGGGCCAGCTCACACTGACGATGGGCAAATTCTATCGGGTGAATGGCGGCAGCACGCAGCACAAGGGCGTCATTCCGGACATCACACTGCCTTCGGCGATTGACTCGGGCGAGGTTGGCGAGAGCAGCCGGGATCGCGCTCTACCCTGGGACCAGATTGCAGCCACGCGGTTTCAGTCAAGCCCGCCACTGGACGCTGCCATTACGCGGTTGACGCGCTTCGAGACCACAGAGCTGTCCGGCAATCCGGACATGCGCTACCTGGAGGCTGATATTGCTGCGATCGATCAGCTTCGGACCCAGCAGAGCGTCTCCCTGAATCTCCAGGACCGGAAGCAGGAGCGGGATTCCCAGCGGAAGGCGCAGCTCGACAGGGAGAATGCATGGCGGACTTCCAAGGGGCTTGCCAGCCTGGACTCCGTGGAGAAGCTCAAACCCGAGGATGAGCCCGACCCGCTGCTCCAGACGGCAGCAAACATGGCCCTCGAATTCTCGCGCATCAACGCCGGCATTACCGGCTCGGTCGTGACTCAGGCCAAGTCAGAAGACACGGCAAAGGCTGCCAAGGACTAGCCCGAAGATCAGCTCAGCAGCACGGAGTAGGGATCCCAGTACTCGTCAGCGAGCACGTTCACCGGGACTGTATCGGTGTCGCGACGATAAGTTACCGTCTCCCGGAGCGCCTCGGCCCGCCGGCGCACCCGGCTCGCCAGTTCGTCCATGGCCTCCACCTTGCGCAGCACGGACTCGATCCGCTGGCTCAGGTCCCTGCACGCCTGCAGGGACCCGTAACTTGCCTGATTGACCTGGCGTAGCGATGCGTCGCGGGCCTGCATGACTACGTCATGCTCGCTGAACACCAGAAAAAGTTCCTGGGACAGCGCAATGACCGAGAGATTCACGAGTCTCTTGGCCTCAACCCCGAGGTCATCAGGCAGGGAAGCCTTTTCCCTGATCTTGTCCTGACGGGCCCGCTCATAGCGCTCAATCTGCTCGTTAACCGAGTCCTGGGCTGCCACCAGGGCATCCTGTTCGGTCTGCAGTCGCCGGCGGGTAAAGTAGTGCCAGAAGCCGGTCTGCTCGAAAAGCTGCGCACGCACAGCCACCAGCTCATTTCGAAGCATGGCCCGGCGCTCTTCCAGCGGCACGAGTCGCTGACCGATCGCTGCCAGGGCCGCCTGGCGATGCTTCTCGAACCTTGCTGCCTCCCGCTGCCCCTCGCGCTCCTGCTGGCGGGTAGTAAGGTCACGGGCCAGCCGGGCCAGCCGGCGCCGCCCGTAGGCCCAGATCCCGCGCAACTGGAAAAAGACGGCCGCATTGGCCGCACGCTCCGGATCAGCCAGGAGTCCTTCGAGCTGCTCGAGGCGCTGCTGACCCCGGAGTACGGAGCCCTCCTGCTGCCGGAGCTGGTCACCCAGACGCTCACGTTCCCGCTGGAGCTTGGCGAACTCCCGCTTGAGTTCTGCACGGTTCCAGAAGAGACGCAGTAACCGGTCGTCATCGACTGGTTTTCGACGGGCAAGAAATTGCTGGGCGCGGGCTAGCACCACCACACGTTAACAAAACATGCGCTGCGTAACCGGTGAAGCAATCGACAATTGGACGCGGGGAAAGGACGTTTGGGACTCTCCACCGTGACGCGCGTCACGGTGGAGAGTCAGGAAAGAAAACCGTGGCCCCGGTCTCCCAGGTAATCCAGCCACTTGCCCAGCATTATGTTCTTTGACCAGCGACGATCCAGCTCTCCCGAGTTCGTCGCAGCCAGTTGCCGGAGTACGGCATGGAGATGGGAGTCCGACCAGCTGACAACCTCGGCCATCCGGGCATCCAGGTAGACGCGCAGGTGAAGATCGGGATTGGCCAGCATTCCGGCCGGCTCATCAAAGATGTAGGTAAGGCGAAGATCGATGGTATAGCGGGTCACAGCATCGACGCACAGGTGGAGGTCCAGATCGCCGGCAGCCCGCGAGAGGGCCGGCTCACCCTTCCAGCCACCGGTCCGGTCAGAATCAAGCAATGCCGGCGCCAGGAGCGCGAGCTTGATGAAGTTGCCTTCGTAGAGCGCCATGAGGGCGCCGAGGCTGCGTGGCTCGACCCTGCACTGCGGAACTATGTAACTGTCTGCGAGCATTTTTTGGACTATAGCACAGGGGTTCGTGCACACTTTCCACACCGCTGAACAGTAGTCAACGATAGACGAAAACGTCCTGGAGACTGTGCTCGTGTCCACGCTTGGAGTTGTCGACATTGCTCATGCACCGTTCATGGATCAGCGGCCGGGCACTGCGGGACTCCGCAAGAAGGTCTCCGTGTTCAGCCAGGACCACTACCTGGAGATGTTCACCCAGGCCGTCTTCACGACACTGAAGCTCCGCAAGGGAGCCCGCCTCGTGATCGGCGGCGATGGTCGCTACTTCAATGCCCAGGCGATCCAGCGCCTGATGGCGGTTGCGGTGGCCAACGGCGTCCGGGAGATCATCGTGGGGCAGCACGGTCTGCTGTCCACGCCAGCCGCATCTCACCTGATCAGGACCCGCCAGGCCCACGCGGGCTTCATTCTTACTGCCAGCCACAATCCGGGCGGGCCTGCAGGAGACTTCGGCCTCAAGTTCAACATTCCCACTGGAGGCCAGGCCCCGGAGCAGGTCACTGACGAAGTCTTTCGGGTGAGCCAGCAACTTCAGGGCTACAGCGTCGCTACCCTTCCCCACATTGACCTTGCCAGGATTGGGCTGATCGAGTTCGAGAGTGTGCGGGTGGAGGTTGTGGATCCCGTAGCCGACTACTCCCGCCTGATGGAGTCCCTGTTCGATTTCGACCGGATCGCCGCGTGGCTCGCCGGCGGCCGGCGGGTTAGCTTTGATGCAATGCATGGAGTCACCGGGCCCTATGCCCGGCAGATTCTGGTGGACCGCCTGGGCGCTGGGCCCGAGTCCCTGCTCCACGCTGAGTCACTGCCCGACTTTGGCGGACTCCACCCGGACCCGAACCCCATCAATGCCGCAGAACTTGTCGCACTGTCCCTGGCGGACCATGCTCCCGATCTCCTGGCGGCCTCCGATGGCGACGGGGACCGCAACATGATTCTTGGTCCCCAGCTCTTTCTGTCGCCCTGCGACAGCGTCGCGCTGATGCTCGCCAATATCACCCGGATCCCGGGCTACCGGGGTGGAATTCCCGGTGTTGCACGCTCGATGCCCACCAGCCGCGCGCTGGACGTGGTGGCCGCCAGTCAGGGCCTGCCCTGCTACGAAACGCCGACCGGCTGGCGCTTCTTCTGCAACCTTCTGGAGGCTGGGCGTATTGGTCTGTGCGGAGAAGAGAGTTTCGGCGCGAGTTCGGCGCACTGCCGCGAGAAGGATGGCCTGTGGGCCGTCCTGTTCTGGCTCAATCTGCTGGCGGTGGATGGACGGTCACTTCCCCAGATGCTCAGCGCTCACTGGCGAACCTTCGGTCGTCACCACTACCAGCGCTGGGACTACGCTGTCCCAGACGCCAGCCGGGCCAGTGACCTGATGGCAGCGCTCCGTAACCTGTTACCGGCGTTGTGCGGCACCAATCCAGCGGGCGGAGTCATCGAGACTGCCGACGACTTCCACTACCACGATCCGGTAGACGGGAGCGAGTCAGCACATCAGGGCGTACGCCTGATCTTCAGTAATGGCGCGCGGATTGTTTATCGCCTGTCCGGCACCGGCACGACCGGAGCCACCCTGCGGGTCTACCTGGAACAGCACGTCACTACCGAAGCAGCCATTGCCCGCTCCACTGCCGAGGCCGTGACGGCCCTGGGCCGGCTCGCTGCGCAGATCGCCCGTATCGGTCACCACACAGGACTGGCCGAACCCACTGGAATGATCTGAAGAACCGGCTGTCCTCACGGCCGGACCCTGCGCTCGATCCCGGTGCTGCTGAGGATCTTGCTGGCGATCTCCTCAATGGAGGACCCCGTGGTATCGACCCAGCCGATCTGATACCGGCGAAACAGCGCCTCGGCACCGCGCAGTTCGTAGCGCACCTGCTCGATCGAGGAGTAGCGGCCTTCGGGCCGCCTCTCGCGACGGATCTCCTGCAGGCGTTCGGGTGAGATCGTGACGCCGAAGAGCTTGTCCCGGTGAGACTCGAGAATGCGGGGCAGGCGGCCGGTTTCGAATTCATCTTCCGACAGCGGGTAGTTGGCGGCGAAGACCCCGTAGGTCAGCGCCAGGTAGAGACATGTCGGTGTCTTTCCCGAGCGGGACACCCCGACCAGTATCACGTCCGCCCGGTCGTACTCGCTGGTGCGCGTGCCATCATCGCTGTTGAGGGCGAAGTTGGTGGCGTCAATGCGCTTGTCATAACTGCCCTGATCCTTCATGCCGTGGGCCCTGCCGACGGTGTGGGAGGACCTCATCAGCAACTCCAGCTCGAGCTGGCCCAGGAACGTGGAGAAGAAATCGAGCAGCAAACCATTGGCACGGGAAAAGCGCTCCCGGATATCATCATGCACCAGTGTGCTGAAGATGATCGGGCGGGTACCCGTCTCCGCGGCTACGACGTTGATCCGGTGGACTGCCTCGTCCGCCTTGTCAACGGAATCGATAAATGGCACAGTGACTTGGTCGAAATCGTGCTGCTCGAACTGAGTCAAAAGACTGCGGCCAAGCGTCTCGGCGGTCACCCCAGTCTGGTCAGAAACAAAAAACACCACCCGTCGATTCATGCCCGGCATCGCTAGCTGATTAACTGGCTGGATCATGGCCGGTCAGAACATTGGAGGCAACTTGGATCCCAGCGTAATACCCCTGCGCTCCCTCGGAATGGCCGACGTGCACCGGGTGGGCGGCAAGAACGCCTCTCTGGGCGAGCTGCTTGGTCAGCTGTCCAAGCTGGAGGTCCGGGTACCGGATGGCTTCGCCACTACGGCCGATGCCTATCGGGCGTTTCTGGCCCAGGATGGCCTGGCCGGCAGGATCGATGCGGTACTCAGCGAGCTCGATGTCGATAATCTGGAGCAGCTCCGCGATCGCGGCAAACAGATCCGCGACTGGATTATCACTACGCCGCTGCCAGCCCCACTGGTCCAGCAGGTTACGGCCGCCTGGCAGCAAATGGCCAAAGATCAGCCTGGCGAACTCGCCGTCGCGGTGCGTTCTTCAGCCACGGCCGAAGACTTGCCTGAGGCCTCTTTCGCCGGTCAGCAGGAGACCTTTCTCAACATTCGTGGCCTCTCCCGCCTGCTGGAGGCCATCCACCACGTCTTTGCGTCGCTCTACAACGACCGGGCAATCGCGTATCGGGTCCACCAGAATTTCGACCATCGCCTCGTGGCCTTGTCTGTCGGCGTCCAGCATATGGTCCGCTCAGACGTGGGCGCCAGCGGCGTGATGTTCACGCTGGATACAGAGTCGGGTTTTCGGGACGTCGTGCTCATCACATCGTCCTGGGGACTGGGTGAAACCATCGTCCAGGGCGCCGTGAATCCGGACGAGTTTTATGTGTACAAGCCGGCCCTTCAGTCGGGCCATCGACCCATCCTCCGCCGGAAACTCGGCAGCAAGAAAATCCGGATGGTCTACGAGGATGCCGCAGAGCCCGGGCGAACGGTCCGAACCGAGCCCGTGCCCGCCGCTGACTCCAGCCGGTTTTCCCTGACAGACGCGGACATTGAGGCGCTGGCCCGTCAGGCCCTGGCCATCGAGCAGCACTACGGGCGCCCGATGGATATCGAGTGGGGCAAGGACGGCATCGATGGGCATCTTTACATCCTGCAGGCGCGACCTGAGACGGTGCAGAGCCGCACCGGCAACACGCTGCTGCGCTATCGCCTCAAGACGCGCTCCAAAGTGCTCATTCGGGGACGGAGCATCGGCCAGCGGATCGGTGCGGGGCAGGCCCGGATCATTGCCAGCACCGCAGAGATGGGCCTCCTCCGGGACGGCGAGGTGCTCGTGGCCGACATGACCGATCCCGACTGGGAACCGGTCATGAAGCGGGCCTCCGCCATCATCACGAACCGCGGTGGCCGCACCTGCCACGCCGCCATCATTGCCCGCGAACTGGGTATCCCTGCCGTGGTGGGCTGCGGTGACGCTACCCGGCAGATCCCGGACGGCACTCCCGTCACAGTCTCCTGCGCCGAGGGTGACGAGGGCCTGGTCTACGAGGGGGTCCTGGATTTCGAGCAGCAGCGCATCGAACTGAGCAAGCTCCCGAGCCTGCCGGTGAAGATCATGATGAATGTCGGCAATCCCGACCGGGCGTTTGATTTCTCCTTCCTGCCGAATCACGGCGTCGGCCTGGCGCGTCTCGAGTTCATCGTCAATCGGATGATCGGCGTCCACCCGAAGGCACTTCTGGATTTCGACCGGCTCCGGCCTGAACTGCGGGAGGTGATCCGCGAGCAGATGGCGGGGTACACCGATCCGCTGGAGTTCTTTGTTGCCCGTCTCGCCGAGGGCATCAGTACCATCGCGGCAGCCTTTGCGCCGAGCCCCGTGATCGTCCGGCTGTCTGACTTCAAGTCCAACGAGTATGCCAACCTCATCGGCGGCCAGCAGTACGAACCCCATGAGGAGAACCCGATGCTGGGCTTCCGGGGCGCATCCCGCTATCTGGCCGAGAGTTTCCGGCCCTGCTTCGAACTGGAGTGCCGCGCTCTCCGCCGCGTGCGCGAGGACATGGGACTGACCAACGTCGAGGTCATGGTCCCCTTCGTACGTACCGTCGCCGAGGCGCGCGCAGTAACCGAACTGCTGGCGGCCAATGGGCTCAGGCGCGGCGAGCAGGGTCTGCGCCTGATCATGATGTGCGAGATTCCGACGAATGCCCTGCTCGCTCATCAATATCTTGAGTACTTCGACGGCATGTCCATCGGCTCCAACGACCTGACCCAACTCACGCTGGGCATCGACCGGGACTCGGGACTGATCGCGTCGATGTTCGACGAGCGGGATGAGGCCGTGCGGATCCTGCTGAAGATGGCCATCGACGCCTGCCGGAAAGAGGGCAAGTACATTGGCATCTGCGGACAGGGTCCTTCGGACCACCCGGACCTGGCCCGCTGGCTCATTGAGCAGGGAATCGACAGCCTGTCACTGAACCCGGACACCGTCGTGGAGACCTGGCTGTACCTTGGGGGAGAACGCGCGTGATCAATACCCAAAGCTGGCGATGACTACGGCCTACTGGTGCGTGCTGCTGGCGGCACTGCTGCCAATCCTGTGGACAGGCGCAGCAAAGGCCGGGGGCGCCCGCGCTGGCGGTGTCCGCTACGACAACGCCCGACCCCGGGAGTCTCTGGCCGCCCTCGCCGGCTGGCCGGCCCGAGCCAACTTTGCGCAGCAGAACTCCTACGAGGCCTTTCCGCCCTTCGCGGCGGGGGTCATCATCGCGCAGCTCTGCAACGCACCCCAGTCCACAATCGACACCCTGGCCATCACCTTCGTGGTGGCCAGGGTGGCCTATGGCCTGTGCTACATGGCGGACCAGGCGGGTCTGCGCTCGCTGGTCTGGCTGGTGGGCTTCGGCTCCATGATTGGCCTCTTTGTTGCGGCAGCAGGCTAAGTTCAGGGATGTCCTGATTCCGCGAGTTGCCGCTCCTCTTCACTCACTCCAGCCGGACGGCAGTGAGGGCATACAGCTCCCACCGCATCCCGATCTCGCCGTCCCGCTGGCTCACGCCCAACTGCGCTTCTATGCCGTCGGCCACAGCGGGGCCACCGATATCCTGCATATCGAACAGCAGCCGGCAGAAGTCCGCCATGTCGGTCCGCGTGGCAAACCACCAGTGGTAAGCCAGGCGCTCGGCCGCTACCACCCGGAAGCCACAGGCCTCCAGCCGGGGGATGTCCGTGGCCGTCAGGTAGATACCCCGGTGACCCGTGCTGTTGTAGCGGCCGACAAAGCCATCCAGGAATCGGGCCACGTCTGAGTCTGCATGGACATCCGCCAGCACAAAGCGGCCGCCAGGTCTCAGCACCCGGTGGATCTCCCGGTACAGGGGCAGCTTGTCTTCCTGGTGATGCACGCCCGCGATACTGAGTGCTACATCGGCGAAGCCGTCGGCCCAGGGCAGGGGGAGCAGCGGCTGATCACCGGCGACAGACGTGTCGAAGAAGCTGGCGCAGGGTTCGTGCCCGAACCAGCGCACCGCTGCCGGCAGATAGCGCTGCAGATAGCCGCCTCCGGCCGGCACGTCCACCACCACGTCGCCGGTCTGGAGCGGCGCCCGGTCGACGGGGATCAGGAACTCTTCGCGCCGCGCGTCCGGCCAGGCGGCCATGGCGTGGGCGTATGCGGCGCCCCGCTCCCGGAAGATGTCCTCGTAGTTCATGCGGCGACGCCGGCCGCCCGCCGGTCGAGTACGGCCCGGATGTCCGGCTCCACGGCTGTGCTGATGCCATCTGCTGGCACGTCCCGTCGGACGGCGCCACAGCAATCCTGCAACAGGCCGTACGCCGCACCGGACAAGCCTGCCCCCGCGGCGACCAGGGCCAGGTCGAAGCGGTCCAGCGGCAGTCCGTGGGTGCTGAGATCGTTGGCTGTGGCACTCACCACCAGGGCTTCGGTGGCCGGATCCAGCACCAGTGCGGTCACGCGCTCCGGCAGGGTTGCCGGGCTGGTAAAGCGCTGCTCGTCTCCAACACCCGTCTGCTCTGCGTCCGTCCAGCCCACCCGGAGCCCGGTGGCGGCAATGGCGGCCGTGACCATGGCCAGAGCTGGCGGGCCAGCACCCACCAGCAGCACGCTGGGCAGGCGCCCGTCGCTGCCTGGCGGAAACTTTGCCGCCAGGATGATCCCGGCCCGGTGGTCCGAAGAAAAGCCCGGTGTGGGATTCAGCTCCAGAATGCCGCAGGGCACTTCCCGCCAGGAGCGGCCGATGTCTGGTGTCATGAAGTCAATGCCCGCGGCATCCAGATGAAAGCTGCGGGCGAGCGCCTCGGCCATGGCCTTGTTGTCGGGGTGAATCTCTGCAGAGCAGTCGGTGAGCGTGCCGCCCCGGGAGATGTTGGCAATCTGGCCGAGGGCCACGCTCGTCCCGGCGGTGGGTCGGGCTTCCAGGGTCAGACCCTGGCTGGCCAACAGGGCCTCCAGTTCTGCATCCACGACGATGGCGGTACCGGCGATGTCGGGGTTCGGGGCGGCACGGCGGCGAGCGTTCTCCCTGGCGATCAGTTCCCGGACACTCAGAACTCCGTCCCCGGTGACCCTGGGAGGGGAGCGGCGCACGGCCCAGGCGAAGCGGCCACTGAACACGGCGAGCCGGTGGTCTTCGCCTGGAATCTGGGCCTCCACCAGTACCCTGCCCGGCGACGCCCGGTGGGCCACTTCGAAAGCGGCCTCCACGGCGGCAGCGCTGGTGACGCCCGCGGTGACACCCTTGCCCTTGCCACTGTCCGCTGGCTTGATCACGACCGGAAAGCCCAACTCCGCTGCCGCCTTCCGCGCCTCAGCGGCAGTGGGCACCATGCGGTGGCGCACACCCGGCAGGCCAAGGCGCGTGATCAGACGGTTACTGAAAAACTTGTTGCGGGCGAGGCGCGACCCCGTGAGCCCGTCCCGGTGGTTGGCAGTCTCGAAGAACTGGAAGCCGGCCGCGCCCTGGCCGTACAACCACACCCGGGACCCCAGGGCCGCCGGACAAGCCGGGATCCCCCGTTGCCGCGCCACCCGGATAAGGGCCCGTGCCAGGGGGTCCGGCTGAAGCTTGAGGATCTCGGCCACAACCCTCTGCAGCTTCGCGCTCACTGCCGGGGCATCCACCCGCTCGCCTGCCAGATGCCGGAACAGGGCTACCGTCACCTGCAGGCCCGTCTGCAGCGCAACGACCGTGGCGCTCGGCTCGTGAAAGCCGAGGAGCACGCGGCAGCGGCCATCTGCGCTTCGGGTGACCCGCACGGGCAGACCACAGGGGCCATCGGCATCCTGGATAGCATTGGCAAGCGCCCCGGCCACCGTCTCGAAGGCGCCGTCGGCCAGGGGCAGCGCCACACGGGCCAGAAACTCCGGTGAGAGCCACTGCTCCAGGGCCAGGGCGATCTCGGCCGCCGTCCGCGTCGGGCCCCGCGGTAACGGGAACTCCGCCAGCACGGCGGGAAAGGGCGCCAGCACGCTGGGACCCTGGAGGACGGCGATCTGGAAGCGGGAATCCGGTTGCACAGTCTGCTCCGGTCGATCAGACGTCATTTGCGGGCGGCCGGATAAGGTGCTGGCGGTAGTGACGCAGCTCGGCAATTGAATCGTGGATATCTGCGAGGGCCAGATGCCTGGAACTCTTGGCGACGCCAGCCAGAACCTCTGGCGCCCAGAGGCCAGCGATGATCTTGAGGGTCGATACATCCAGGTTGCGGTAGTGGAAGAAGGCTTCGAGTGCCGGCATTTCCCGGGCGAGGAAGCGCCGGTCCTGGCAGATGCTGTTCCCGCACATCGGTGAGGCCTGCGCCGCCAGGTGAGACGCCAGAAACGCGAGGGTCTGCCGTTCGGCCTCGGCCGCCGTGATCTGGCTTGAGCGCACGCGCTCGATGAGCCCCGACTTGCCGTGCTGGCGGGTATTCCACTCGTCCATCTGCCCGAGAATCTCCGGAGTCTGGTGGATGGCGAGCACCGGCCCCTCCGCGATCACGGTCAGGTCCCCGTCCGTCACGACGGTCGCGATCTCAATGATAGAATCCCGCTGCGTGTCGAGCCCGGTCATTTCCAGATCGATCCAGATCAGCCGGTCTGCCTGTGAACCCATGGCCAGTACCCTTCCAATGATGCCGCGCCCCGAATGAAGCACACCCCGGCCGGCGCGGCGGATTCTAGCAAACCCGCCTTGGTAGTCGCGGCCCACGGCCGCCGGGGCATTCTTGCGCAACCCGACGGCAGACGACTGCCCTTCATGATCAGGGGCCGGCACCTAAGGGCCTACTGCGGTGACCGGGTGTCCTTCCAGGTCACCACCGTTGGCGAGCCCGTGCTGATCACGCGCATTGAACCCCGTGAGAACGAACTCCAGCGGCTGTCCGGGCGCGGCGGCCTGCCGGAAACGATTGCCGCCAATGTGACGCATCTCGTCGTAGTGATGGCTGCCCTGCCGGCGCCGGATCTGTACCTGACAGACCGTTACCTGTGCGCAGCCCGGCTGATGGGTGCGACCAGTACCATCGCCTGGAACAAGTCAGACATGGCCGCCCTCCCCGCCGCGGAACTCTCCGGCTACGACAGTCTCGGCTGTCCGGTCTGGTCCGTGTCGGCGGTCACGGGCGCCGGCATCGCGGCGCTGCGCGGGTGGATAGGCACGGGTACGGCGATCCTTGTGGGGCAATCCGGCGTCGGCAAGTCATCACTGCTGAATGCCCTGGTGCCGGGCATCGACGCCACAACCGGCGAGATCTCGCTGTCGAGTGACGAGGGCCGGCATACGACAACGGCGTCGGTCCTGCATCCCCTGCCGGGCGGCGGGTGCCTGCTTGATACGCCGGGCGTCCGGGACTTCGTGCCGGCCATCCCTGAACGCACAGCCATCAGCCAGGGCTTCGCGGAAATCGACGAGTATGGCCGCCAGTGCCGGTTTACCGACTGCAGTCACCTGCGGGAAAGTCATTGCGCCGTGCAGGAGGCCGTGACTGACGGGTTGATCGATCGACGACGCTACGAGAGCTACCGGAGGCTAATGAACCTGGTCCGGCAGGCCGACGGGCGCGCCGGCTAGTCAGCGAGCATCGGCGTCCGCGCCGTGATGGCGTGGGACAGCGTGCCCGCATCCACGTACTCAAGCTCGCCACCCATGGGCACACCGTGGGCGATGCGCGTCGCCCGCACACGGTGCCCATGCGCCAGACTGGCCAGGTAACCCGAGGTCGCCTCTCCTTCAACCGTGGCACTCGTGGCCAGGATGATCTCCCGGGTAACGCCATCCGCCATCTGTGACTCGAGAACTGGCACCCCAAGCTGCTCAGGGCCTATGCCATCGAGCGGAGAGAGCCGGCCCATGAGCACGAAGTACCGACCCCGGTACACACCCGACTCCTCGATGGCTACGACGTCCGCAGGGGTCTCAACGACGCACACGACCCCGACATCGCGCCGGGAGTCACCGCAGATGGTGCAGAGCTCCGTCTCGGTAAACATCCGGCAACGGGAACACAGGCCGATCCTTTCCAGCGCGGCGGACAGAGTGGTGATGATCCGCTGTGCACCCTCCCGGTTTCTCTCCAGCAGATGGAAAGCCATACGCTGGGAGGACTTCGGCCCTACGCCGGGCAGGCACCGCAGTGCGGCCAGGAGATCCTGCATGAGCGGAGTAAAGGCCATGTCAGACGTTTCTGCCTAGAAAGGCAACTTCAGGCCAGCCGGCAGCCCAAGACCCGCCGTCATGCCGCCCATTTTTTCCTGCACCGTCCGCTCAACCTTCCGCAGGGTGTCGTTCAGCGCGGCGACGAGAACATCCTCAAGCATCTCCCGGTCATCGCCCAGCAGTGACGGGTCGACCGTCAGGCTGCGCACCTCATGCTTGCAGGTCATCCGGATCCTGACCAGGCCGCCGCCGGCTTCGCCCGTGACTTCGAATTCCTCCAGCTCTTCCTGGGCCTTCTGCATCTGGGCCTGCATCTTCTGGGCCTGCTTCATCAAACTGCCGAGATCGGGTTTCATGGACTGCTTACTTCCTCGTTGGCGGATTCGGGTTCTTGCGGACGGACTCGGGAATGACCTCTGCACCGAACATCTCGGTCATTTGTCGGACATTGCTGTCTGCGGCGATCAACTCACGGGCCCGGCGCAGGTCGTCGTCATCGGTCTTTGCCTGCAACGCGGCCGGGGTTTCCTGGGGCACCTCGGCAATGGCGTACAACACTTTCACGCCACTGCCCAGCCGCTCACGCAGCGCGGCCGTCAGCCGGGACTGCAGGTTTTCGGTCAGCAGGTGCCCGTTGCGCTTGTCGAGAGTGAGTCGAAGTTCAAATGGCGATTGGCTAACGACGGCACAATGCGCTGCCAGCTCACGGGCCGCGCCATCCACACTGAGACCGGCAATGAACGCCGACCAGTTGCCAACATCCGCCGGTTTGCCGGTGGGGACCACCGCTGAGGGCACCGAGGCGGGGGGCCGCACCGCGGGCTGGGCTGCGGGCTGGGCCGCGGGCTGGGCCGCGGGCTGGGCCGCTCGGACCGGAGCAGTGGCGGCAGTGGTGACTGCCGGCTGAGGCAAGCGCTCCGGGTGAAAGGCCACCATGCGGAGCAGGGCCATCTCAAAGCCGGTCCGGGGGTCCGGAGCGAGGGCCAGATCCCGGCGACCCATAACTGCGATCTGGTACATCAGCTGCACCGTTTCCGGAGCTACCTGACCAGCCAGCCGGACCAGCAGGGCAACCTCATCCTCCACTGCGGTTTCGGTGTCCAGCGCCCTGGCGCCAGCCACCTGCACCACAGCAACCTGTTGCAGCAACGTAGCGAGCCCGGCAAGGACGTCGCCATAGTCCGGCGCCAGCTCAGCCAGCAACTGCACCTGGGCCAGCAGCGCGGGGGCATCGGCTACGGCTAGCGCCTCCAGCAGGGCCGTAAGCTTGCCCCGATCCAGGCTGCCGAGCATCTCGGCCACGTCTGCGTCCCGCAAGGCGCCATCGCCAAAGGCCAGGGCCTGATCCAGCAGGCTGAGAGCATCTCGCATGCTGCCCGCGGCGGCGCGGGCCAGGCGCACCAGGGCCCCCTGCTCGGCGCTGATCCCCTCGTTGCCGCAAACCAGCGTCAACCGCTCAACTATCGTTGCCAGGGGCAGGCGCTTAAGGTTGAACTGGAGGCAGCGCGACAGCACGGTGACGGGAATCTTTTGCGGGTCCGTGGTGGCCAGCAGGAACTTGACATGGGGCGGCGGCTCTTCAAGGGTCTTCAGCAACGCGTTGAACGCGGGCTTGGAGAGCATGTGCACCTCGTCGATGAGGTAGACCTTGTACCGGCCTGCGGCGGGCGTGTACTGGGCGTTATCGAGCAGTTCCCGGGCATCGTCGACGCCCGTCCGGGACGCCGCATCAACCTCCAGAAAATCCACGAAGCGCCCCTGGTCAATGGAGAGGCAACTGGAACAAACGCCGCAGGGCTCGGCGCTCACTGCCTTCTCGCAGTTCAGCGCCTTGACGAAAATCCGCGCGATGGTCGTCTTGCCGACGCCCCGGGTGCCCGTAAAGAGGAAGGCGTGGTGGAGCTTCCCGGAATTCAGGGCGTTCTCCAGGGCACGAACGACGTGCCCCTGCCCCGCAACGTCAGCGAAGGTCTTGGGACGCCATTTCCGGGCGAGCGCGAGGTAGGTCATAAGCCCTTTTTACAGCGGAAAAGTGAGCCCGCGCCAGCCGCACCCCGGCGCCCGGCATCACCGCTACCGCTGCTTCCTTCCGGACCTGACGGGGTTCACGGCTAGCCGCCGCGGGGGGACCAGCGCGGACCCGGC
>SHZI01000032.1 GCA_009692345.1 Gammaproteobacteria bacterium
AGGCCCATGGCGTCCAGCATGAACACCAGATCCTCCGTGACGATGTTGCCGCTCGCGCCGGGCGCGTAGGGGCAGCCGCCAAGGCCTCCCAGGGAACTGTCCAGGGTCGTGATGCCTTCCTCCAGGGCGGCGAGGGCATTCGCCAGGCCGAGCCCCCGGGTGTTGTGCAGGTGGACGCTGCTCAGCTTGTCATTGCCCACTTCTTTTCGAACCAGCCGAATGAGCCGCCGTACCTGGGCCGGATTGGCGTAGCCGGTGGTATCGGAGAGGCCGATTTCATCGCACCCGGCTTCGAGCAGGGCAACGGCCAGTTCCACCACCTTGGCTTCTGGTACCACTCCTTCGAGGGTGCAGCCAAAAGCGGTCGAGACGTTTCCTTCAAAGCCCGGGCGCTGGTCGGCGGGCAGCGAACGCAGGAGCTCGACGATGCGCCGGACGTCTTCCAGAACTTCCGCGTGGGTTTTGCGGAGATTGGCCTTGCTGTGGGTCTCACTTGCCGATAGGGGGATCGCGATCTTGTGGGCGCCTGCCGCGATGGCGTCCTGTGCCCCCCGGAAGTTTGGGACGAGCGCAAGGACGGTGAGGCCCGGCAGGGTTCTGGCGTAAGCCACGATCTCGGCGGCATCGGCCATCTGCGGCAGGATCTTCGCCGGGACGAAGGAGCACACCTCGATCTCCCGGACGCCGGCGGCAGCTTCCGCTGCAATCCAGGCCTTCTTGGCTGCCGTCGGCATGCTGGACTTGATGCTCTGCAGACCGTCCCTCGGGCCCACTTCACTCACCAGAACGTCAATGTCGTGCGTGCCTGTCATGCGGTCGTCCTGGGTATCGAAGGCCCATATTCTATATGGGGGCGGGGTGGGGGATAATCCACCGCTTAACCAAAGGTGGCGCAATGACAGGTCGACAGGGGTTGCCCCTCGCGGGGGTGCGGGTCATCGAATTCACTCACATGGTGATGGGGCCTGCGGCGGGCCTCATCCTTGCGGACCTCGGTGCGGACGTCATCAAGATCGAACCGGTGGAAGGCGACAGCACGCGCCGCCTGCCCGGCTCCGGGGCGGGGTACTTCCCCATGTACAACCGCAACAAGCGCAGCCTGTGCGTGGACCTCAAGGCCGATGAGGGCCGCAAGCTCGTGTTGCGCCTCATCGAGGGTGCGGACGTACTGATCGAGAATTTTCGACCCGGGACCATGGATCGGCTAGGGTTCGGCTACGAGACCCTCAAGGATCTTCATCCGCGGCTCATCTACTGCTCCGAGAAGGGCTTTCTGAGCGGCCCCTACGAGAACCGCACGGCCCTCGACGAGGTGGCCCAGATGATGGGCGGTCTCGCGTACATGACCGGCCCCCCCGGGCAGCCCTTGCGGGCCGGCACCTCGGTCATCGACGTGCAGGGTGGCATGTTCGGTGCGGTGGGTATCATCGCCGCCCTGCATCAGCGCCATGCCACGGGCCGGGGGCAGAACATCGTGGCGTCCCTCTACGAGAGCACGGTCTTTCTCGTTGGTCAGCACATGGCCCAGTTTGCCGTCACCGGCAAGGCCGCTGCACCCATGCCGGTGCGGGTGTCCGCCTGGGCCATTTATCAGGTCTTCGAAACCAGTGATGCCCAGCAGGTGTTTGTCGGCGTGGTGAGCGACAAGCAGTGGAAGGATTTCTGCGCTGCCTTTGAGCTGCACGAACTGGCTGCCGACCGATCCCTGGATGGCAACAACGACCGGGTGGCCCACAAGGAGCGACTCCTGCCAGTCATCAAGGCCACGTTCCGGAAGTACACCAAGCAGCAACTGATGGCCAAGCTCGAGAAGACGGGCTTGCCCTTTGCGCCCATCACCCGGCCGGAAGAGCTGTTCGACGACCCGCACCTGGCTGCGAATGGCGGCCTGCTGCCGCTCACGGTGACGGATGGCCCTCGCGCCGGAGAAAAAACCCGCCTGCCGGCACTGCCGCTGGAAATGGCCGGCGCCCGCTTCGGGGTGCACCGGGATGTGCCCCGGGCCGGGGAGCACACCCGGGAAATCCTCAGGGAGGCGGGCTATGGGGACGCGGACCTGCAGGACCTGGTGACGCGAAAAATAATCGCTGCGTTGTAGGAGCGCCTTTAGGCGCGAACGCCAGGGATAGCGCGCCTAAAGGCGCTCCTACGGCGTGCTGGGCAGGTAGATCCAGGGGCGCTGTGTCCGGTCCCGATCCCGGAAGGCGAGGATCTCGGCCTCCAGCTTCAGGGTCACGGCAATCGAGTCCAGGCCTTCCAGCAGCATCTCCCGGTCGGCGGTGGGGAGCTGGAAGCCATGCCGGGTCCCATCCGGGGCAATCACCAGGCACTGGACCAGATCTACCGTTACCTGATTTCTTTCCGGGTCACTTTCAACCTGTCGGGCCAGTGATTCCACGGTCAGGTTGTCGAGCAGCACGGGCACGATACCGTTGCGCACGCAATTGCCCTGGAAAATCGCCCCGAAACCTGGCGCAATCACCGCCCGAATACCCCATTCGTGCAGCGCCCACACCGCGTGTTCCCGGGACGATCCGCAACCAAAGTTGATACCGGACAAGAGAACGCGGGCGCGGCGATAGGGCCCCTGATTGAGGATGAAGTCGGGATTTTCCTCCCGGCTCCCCGGGGCCTGGTAACGCCAGCCGGCGAAGAGTCCTTCCGCCAGGCCCTCCTTGGACACGCGCTTCATTTCACGACTGGGGATGATGGCATCGGTGTCGATGTTGATGCGCAGGAGAGGAGCCGCGACGGCGGTGAGGGTGGTGAACTTTTCCATGGACATGTCCTCAGCCTATCGGCGGCAGCTCACGCACATCCGCCAGCGCGCCGGCGATAGCGGAGGCGGCAACGGTTGCCGGACTCGCCAGGTGGGACCGGGTGCGGGGTCCCTGGCGATTCTCGAAATTCCGGTTGGTGCTGGTTACCACCCGCTCCTCGAGGCCGAAACTCTCGCCTCCGGCGTAGAAGCACATGGAGCAGCCAGACTCCCGCCACTCGAAGCCCGCGTCCCGGAAAACCTGATCCAGGCCTTCGGCCTCTGCGGCCTTCTTGACCAGGCTGGAGCCCGGCACGCAGATCGCCCGGACGCCGCTGGCCACGTGACGGCCCCGCAGCACAACCGCCGCTTCCCGCAGATCACTGAGCCTGCTGTTGGTGCAGGAGCCGATGAAGGCGGCGCTGATGGGCAGCCCGGCCAGCGGTACGCCAGGGCGGAGGCCCATGTACTGGAGGGCCCGCTCGGCGGACTGGCGCCGATTAGCGTCCGTCTCCGTTGCAGGGTCCGGTACCCGGGCATCGATCCCGGCGCCCTGCTGGGGACTCGTACCCCAGGTGATCTGGGGAGCGAGCTGGCTGCAGTCCACCTCGAGTTCCCGAGCGAAGACGGCGTCGGGGTCTGAGGGCAGGGTGCGCCAGTGGGCGACCGCCTGCTCCCACTGGTCCGGTCGGGGGGCAAACGGCCGACCCCGGACATAGTCGAAGGTGAGCTCGTCGGGCGCCACGATGCCTGTCCAGGCGCCAAATTCAACCGCCATGTTGCACAGGGTCAGGCGGGCCTCCACCGGGAGGGCGCGGATGGCACTGCCGGCGAACTCGATGGCGTAGCCGGCACCGCCGGAAGCGCCGAAGCGACTGATGAGGTGCAGGATCAGGTCCTTGGCATACACCCGTGGCGGCAGTGCACCTTCGAACCGGATGCGCATATTCTTTGGCTTGCGGACCGCCAGGGTTTTCGTGGCCAGGGCGTGTTCACCTTCCGTCGAGCCGATGCCCCAGGCCAGAGCCCCGAGCCCACCCAGCGTGCAGGTATGGCTGTCCGGACATACCAGCGTGACCCCGGGCAGGGCGATGCCCTGTTCCGGGGAGACCACGTGGACGATGCCCTGGCGGTCATCGCCCAGGTCGAAGAGGGTGATCCCTGCGGCTCGGGCCGAGGCCCGCGTGCTGGTGATGAAGTCCCGGCCGCCGGGCATGCGGGTGTCGTCGGTGCGCCCGGCTGTCGTATCCACGATGTGATCCATGGTGCAGAACACCTGCTCCGGGTGCCTGACTGGCCGCCCGGCCGCTTCCAGGCCCTTCAGGGCGACGCTGCCGGTCCGTTCGTGGAGGAAGATGCGGTCGATGTACAGGAGACTGGTGGCGTCCCCCAGTTCGGCAACGGTGTGCTCTGCCCAGAGCTTGTCAAGAATCGTGCGGCCCATGGTGCTGTGTGGCGTCACTCCGGGAAGAGGCTGGCTTCGGGGGCGCAGTAAGCTGAAAATGCGGGCGCGATGATAGCAGTTCAGGAACAGGACGAGGGTCGCCGGGCGGGCCCGGGTCCCGGCCGGTCGGTCATGCGTGTGCTCGGGACATTGTGGGGCATCGGCGGCATTGCCGCCGTCCTGGTCTACGCCGCCGCCGCCCTCGGCCGCTATGCACTGGAAGCGGTCGTTGACGGACTGGAGCCCGTCGAGTGGCTCCTGCTGGTGGTGAACACCGCGTTCATGGCCTGGGCAGAAGGCTACCGGGGGTTCCAGCAGCGTTTTTCCCCACGGGTGGCAGCCCGGGCCCTGAATCTCTACGACCATCCGACGCTCCCCCGTCTGGCGCTTGCGCCGCTGTTCTGTGCGGGTTTCTTTGGCGCCACGCCGGGCCTCCTGCGCACGATCTGGCTCGGCACGGGCCTCATCGTCCTCGCGGTCCTGCTCTTCAATCAGCTGCCCCAGCCCTGGCGGGGAATTCTGGACGCCGGGGTGCTGGTGGGCATGATCTGGGGAACGACGTCACTGCTGGCAGCGACCTGGACCACCTTCCGGGAGCGCCGGGAGATCGTGCCGGCTGACGTGCCTGAGGCCCTGCCTTGCGGGGTTCACGAGACCACAAGGCTATAATCCCGCCATGCTCTCCCATGTTGATGCCGCCAATCAGCCCACCATGGTGGACGTGAGCGGCAAGGCCGTCACGCGGCGAACTGCCCGGGCGCGGGTCCGGGTGCTGCTGCCGCCGGCCGTGCGGGCAGCGTTTGTCGACGGCGAACTACGCACCCCAAAAGGACCCGTCTTCCAGACGGCGATCATCGCTGGAACGATGGCCGCCAAACGCACCCACGAGCTGATTCCCTTCTGCCACCCCATCGGGCTTGATGCCTGCCGCATTGAGATCGTCCTCGATGCCGGCGGTGATGTCGTGATCGACTGCACGACCCGGGTGGACCATCGCACAGGTGTCGAAATGGAGGCGCTGACGGGCGCGTCCGTCGCGGCGCTTACCATCTACGACATGTGCAAGGCACTGTCCCACGACATTGTCATTGCCGACCTGCGCCTCATCAGCAAGACGGGGGGGAAGAGTGACGTCGGGCTCTCCGCCGCCCCGCCGGAACCAGGTGCCGGCCCCTGAAGCCGCTGCCCGTACCCACGCTGCGGGGCCTCATCCTCGCCGGTGGGCAGAGTTCCCGCATGGGTGCAGACAAGGCAGCGTTGCTGGTCGGCGGCCGTTCGCTCCTTGCCTGGAGTGTCGAGGCGGTAGAGCCTTTAACGGCCAGCGTCCACGTCGCTGTCCGCCCCGGGCAGGCCGACGATGCCCTGCGCCGGCAGTTTGCCCTGCTGTTCGACGTTGCTCCCACCCGGGGCCCGGCGGCTGCGCTGCTGGCTGCGTGGCGCCACGATCCCGGTGCGGCGTGGCTGGTCCTTGCCTGCGACATGCCGGCTCTGGGCAGCGGGATGTTGCAGGCCCTCGTGACGGGCCGCGATCCGGTCCGCGGCGGCACCGCCTGGCGCAGCCCGGACAGTGACCTCCCCGAACCGTTGTGCGCCATCTGGGAACCCGCTACCCTCGCTCGCCTTGCGGCCGCGGTCGGCCAGGCGGGTAGCGGCCTTGTCAGCCCCCGGGTGATACTCACTGCTGCCGACCCACTGCTGCTGAAGCCGGCGAGGCCGGCGGCGCTAACCAGTCTCAACACGCCCGCCGATCTGCACCGTTATCTGGAACCCAGCGATGGCAACAAGCCGTAAGAAGACCGTCCGCAAGCCCTCAAAGCAGGAGGCCGAGTCTGCTGTTCGTACGCTTCTGGCATTCATAGGCGAAGACCCGGAACGTCAGGGCCTGAAACGCACACCGGCCCGTTTTCTCGGCGCCTACGAGGACTGGTTTGCTGGCTATCGGGTCGATCCCTACGAACTGCTGGGGACATCCTTTTATCAGGTCGAGCACTACGACCGGATCGTGGTGCTGGCCAACGTGAATTTCGAGTCCCACTGCGAGCACCATGTCGCCCCGGTCATCGGCCGCGCCCACGTCGCCTACCTGCCGGACCGGCGCCTGGCCGGGATCAGCAAGCTGGTCAAGGTTGTTGAGGCGTTTACGAAGCGGCTGATCGTCCAGGAGAAAGTGACCGCAGAAATCGCCCGCTGCATCCAGCAGGTGCTTGAACCCCGGGGCGTGGCTGTCGTGCTCGAGGCCCAGCACCATTGCCTGACTACCCGCGGTGTGCACCGGGATAACGTGCGCATGACGACGAACGAAATGCTCGGCGCGTTCCAGGACGACGACCGTATTCGTGGCGAGTTCTTTGCCGCCATCGGCCGCTCCGGAAGCTGAGTCCCGGGATGACCAAGCTCGTGTTTTCCAGCGCTGCCGACGTCAGGGCCTACGAGGGTCTGGATATCGGAGTGTCCGACTGGATACTCGTGGACCAGGAGCGCATCAACCGCTTTGCTGATGCCACGGACGATCACCAGTGGATTCACGTCGACGTAGAGCGTGCCAGGCGAGAGCTGCCCATTGGCACCACCATCGCGCACGGCTATCTGCTGGTTTCACTGATGCCGACGCTGCTCGATACCTTTGTTGAATTCACGAACCTCAAGCGCGTGATCAACTATGGTCTCAATGACGTGCGCTTCAAGAACATGGTGCCTGCAGGCAAGCGCGTGCGGTTGCGGGGTCGCCTGAAGTCCGCTCGCCAGCGCGCTGGCGGGCTGCAGGTCATTCTGGAAAACACCATCGAGATTGAGGGAGAGACGAAGCCGGCCTGTCACCTCGAAACGCTGGTGCTGTACTTCTTCGAGGATTGATGCGTAGGAGCGCCTTCAGGCGCGATGGGTATTGATCGCGCCTGAAGGCCCTCCTACAAACGCAGCGTTGCCAGCAACTCCGCGTGGACTGCCGGCGTCGCCGCCACCAGCAGGTCGGTGCTTCTCAGCTGAAAGCTGTCGAACCCGTCAAACGGGCGGCCGTCCAGGCCGGAGGCCATCCCGCCTGCCTGGGTCACTATGAACGCCATCGCGCCCCAGTCCAGCAGGTCGGCGCTCTCGGACGCATAGGCCGCCAGGCGACCGGTAAACAGGTCATTGAGATTGTCGAAGTCGCGCTGCGGGTCATCATCGTCGACGATATCGAAAGCGTCCCAGTCCCGACGCAGCCGGGTCAAGGCGTCCTGCGCCTGATAAGTGACGCACACGCGGCTGCCGGGCACCGTAGCCAGTGGCGCCATCCGGCTAACCTGACGGGAATTCCGGTCACCAGTGAACGCACCATAGCCGCGGATAGCCAGGTTGAAGCGCTCCTGGACTGGCATGTAGCTGATGGCCGCCAATAGCTGGTCGTGGCGTGTGATGGACAGGATGATGTCCCAGCCCTGGCGCTGGTTCTTGTACAGATACGTCCCGTTGATCGGGTCCAGCCACAGTCTGGTAGCCGCATCGAGGGGAAAGTAGGGGGCGTTGCGTGACTGCTCCTGTTCCTCGCCATAGAAGCCGGCAGCAGGAAATCTGGCGAGGGTCGCCACCTCCAGAAACGTCTGTACGCTCTGGTCCGCATCGGTGATGGCCTGCACCCAGGCGTTCTGGCCGGCTTTCTCCGGCGGACCGGAGACCAGGGGCTGGATGACCCGGGCGTAGTCCCCGGCAGTGACCAGAAGTGGAAGATAGAACTCGACCATCTCCAGGATGGCCGGCGAAACCCGTTCGGTCGTCACCGGACTAAGCGGGCCGTCAGCGCGCGAGGTGGCTCTGCAGGGCGCTGAGGAAGTCCCGCACGCGCCGGGCGTTGGCGCCCATATCACCCCGGCCGACGCGGGACTTCGAGCGCACATCCACCCGGGTCTGATCCCGCCCCGGCTCAATGCGGATGACCACGTCATCCTTGAAGTGCGCCCAACCGGTTTCAGCAGTGGCCTCAATGCGGCCGTCCCTCTCGCTGGCTTCCACCAGTGTCCAGCCGTTCTCGGCGACCACAGCCTTGGCCGCGGCGAAGACCACGTTCGCTGGCTGGGTGATGAAGACGGGTTGCAGATCGGGGAAGGCCTGTTTCTGGGCGGCCGCTGCCTCGGGTCCCGAGTATTCAGGCGGATTCTGGGCATCGACCAGCCGCAGCGGGATGATCGCCACGAAGGCCGGGGGATTGTCGGTATCGGTCGTGATGTCGTGAATGGGCGGTGCACCCCGGGCCTGGCCCATGACCAGGCCGTTGTTGGCAGTCACGGCCAGCCCGGCCAGCAGGGCAAGCCAGGTGGCGGGCAGTGACGCCGTGCCCGCTGTGCCGCCGCTGCGGATGAGTCCCAGGGCGGCCGTGATGAGTGCGATCAGCAGGAGCAGGCTGCCGCCGGTATAAGCGCCCATGCTGGCAAACGGTGCGAGGAATCCGGCCTGGGCGCCAAGGCCCGATAGCGCGGCGAGAATCACACCGACCAGACCTGTCCACACCCCGATGCTGGAGAGCCGGGAGCCCTTCCGGGGAATCGTCTGTAGCGCGTCTTTCATCTGCACACCCTCCGTGCCGAAACCTTAGCACAGGCCGGGTACAATTCGTGCATGAGTTACCGCCTCGCAGACCTCATTGCCCTGCTTGACCTCGAGCCCATCGAGAAGAATATATTCCGTGGCCAGAGTTACGACATCGGCACGCCTCAGGTCTTCGGTGGGCAGGTACTCGGTCAGGCCCTCGCCGCTGCCAGCCGAACGGTGGATGGCCGCACCGTCCATTCGCTGCACGCTTATTTCCTGAAGCGGGGCGACGTCCAGGCACCGATCATCTACGAAGTTGACCGGGCTCGTGACGGCGGCACCTTTTCCAATCGCCGTGTGGTTGCCATTCAGCATGGCGAGCAGATCTTCAATATGGCGGCCTCTTTCCAGGTTGCAGAGTCCGGCCTCGAACACCAGGTGGCTATGCCTCAAGTGCCGCAACCGGACAGTCTCAAAGACCTGGAAACCCTCGCTCGCGAGTTCTCCGGCGAGCTACCGGCGCGCATGCAGCGGTTTTTGCGCTGGGAGCGGCCTTTCTTCGTGCGGCCTGTGGATCCTCAGCAGTTCCTGTTTCGGGACAGTCTGGCGCCAGTCAAGCAGCTCTGGATGAAGACGGCGGACGGCATACCGCCTGATTCTTTTCTGCACCAGGCGCTCCTCGCCTACATGTCGGATTACGAACTGATCGGCACCGCGACCTTGCCCCATGGACTGCACGCCACGCGGGACGGGCTCCAGTTGGCGAGCCTCGATCACGCCATGTGGTTTCATCGGCCGGTGCGCGTCGATGAGTGGCTGCTGTTTGCCCTCGACAGTCCCGCGGCGGCCGGTGGCCGGGGCCTTGCCAGGGGCTCGGTCTTTACCGCGGACGGCAAGCTCGTTGCCACGCTGGCCCAGGAAGGCCTGATCCGGGTTCGGCCGGCCGCGGAGCGCCAGTAGGCGCTCCTACGGGACCGTCCGGAGCCCCTTCAGGTACAGCCTGCCCCGCTCGGCATAGCGGCCGGCGCTGGTGGCCATGCGCGCCAGTTCCTCGGCGGTCAGTGGCCGGACAGCCCGAGCGGGCGCGCCGACAATCAGCATGCCGTCGGCAAATTCCTTGCCTTCCGTGATCAGCGCATTTGCACCCACCAGGCAGTTCCGTCCGATCCGGGCATCGTTCAGGATGGTGGAGCCCATGCCGATGATGGCTCCGTCGCCAACCGCACAGCCATGGAGAATGACGGCGTGGCCCACGGTCACGCCCTCGCCCAGAGTGAGCGGGGAGCCAGGGTCCGAGTGCAGCACCGAGTTGTCCTGCACGTTGGTCCGGCGACCGATAGTGAGGCGCTCCACGTCGCCCCGGAGGACCACGCCGAACCAGATGCTGACCTGGTCCCCGAGTTCCACATCGCCGGCCACGGTGGCATTCGGCGCGACGAACACGTCCCTGCCGAGCCGGGGCTCCAGGCCATCGAGGCTGTAGATCATCGGGCGTTTCCCCGGGCACTGCCTTGGCGCGCTACAGCTTCCGCGGCCTTGCGGATGGCTTCCGGGTCCCCCACGTAGTCCCGGGACAGGGGCTTCAGGCCCGCATCGAAGGTGTAGACCAGCGGGATGCCGGTGGGAATGTTGAATTCCAGGATGTCCTGCTCCGAGACCCCGTCGAGCATCTTCACCAGGGCCCGGAGACTGTTGCCGTGGGCAGCGAGGAGCACATCTTCGCCGCGCAGCAGCCGGGGCGCCACGCTGTCCTGCCAGAACGGCAGCACACGGACCAGGGTGTCCTTGAGCGATTCCGTGCCGGGCATCCCGGGTATGTTCCTGTAGCGGAGGTCACGGGCGGGGTGCCGCTCATCTGTCGCGTCGAGCGGGGGCGGGGCGATGTCGTAGCTGCGGCGCCAGATCTTCACCTGGGCCTCGCCGTGCTTCGCCGCGGTCTCGGCCTTGTCCAGCCCCTGCAGGGCGCCGTAGTGGCGCTCGTTAAGGCGCCAGTGGCGCTCTACCGGGATCCACATCAGGTCCATTTCTTCCAGGATCAGCCACAGGGTGCGAATCGCGCGTTTCAACACTGACGTGTAGGCGATGTCGAACCGATAGCCCAGCGCCTTGAGCTGCCGGCCCGCCTCCCGGGCTTCGTTGCGTCCCTGGTCGGTCAGGTCCACATCCGTCCAGCCCGTGAACCGGTTGTCGAGATTCCATGTGCTCTGTCCGTGCCGACAGAGGATCAGCTTGCCTGTCATTTCAAAGCTCCGGGATGTGCGCAGGTAGAATTCTAGACCGTACCGGCGTCGGTAGGAGCACCTTTAGGCGCGATCACCAGTGATCGCGCCTAAAGGTGCTCCTACTGCAGATGTCCCGCTGCGAGATATTCCACCGACTGCATCTCCAGCAGCCGGCTGCGGGTTCGCTCAAACTCCCTCTGGAGGTGGGACCCGGTGTAAATCCGGCTGATCGCCTCCGCCGCGGAAACGATCAGGTTGACGCGCCGGTCGTAGAACTCGTCCACCAGGGCGATGAAGCGGCGAGCGGCGTTCTCCTGGCTCTCGTCGAGCTGGGGGACCCCGGAAATGATCACGGTCTGGAATGAGCGGGCAATCTCGATGTAGTCCTCCTGGCTTCGCGGGCCGTCGCAGAGCGCGGTGAAGTCGAACCAGGCGACGCCCTCGGCCAGGCGCCGGGCGGGGATCTTCCGGCCGAGGATCTCGAGCCAGGCATTGCTCTTGCCCCGGTCCGGGGCGATGTCCCGGAAGTAGCGCTCCAGGTTGGCGTCGGCGTCCTGATCGAGGGGCGCGCGCCAGATTTCGGCCGCCTCGAGGACGCGCAGCCGATAGTCCACCAGCCCATCCACGTGCACTACTTCAGTGTGCCTTGTGATCAGGTCGATAGCTGGCAGGAAGCGCTGGCGCTGGAGCCCGCCCCGGTAGAGGTCCTGCGGCGCGCTGTTTGACGTGGCTACTAGGGTGACACCGTTCTCCAGCAGGCACTCGACAAAGCGTCCGAGGAGCATGGCGTCAGCGATATCGGCGACGTAGAACTCATCGAAGCAGATCACGCGGGCCTCACTGGCAAAGTCTGCGGCGACGATGGCGAGAGGATCCTGGGACTCACGCAGTCCGGCCAGCTGCTGGTGGACGCGGCTCATGATGCGATGAAAGTGATAGCGCCGCTTGTCGGCGCAGGGCAGCCACTCAAAGAAGATGTCCATCATGAGCGTCTTGCCGCGGCCGACGCCGCCCCACAGGTAGGCGCCGCGGACGGTGGCTGGTGCAGGCAGCGCCGGCAGGTACCGGCGGAGCAGGTTGGGCACCCACCGGGCCGGTCGGGCCACCAGTTCCCGACCCACTCGATCCAGAACCGCCACGGCGCGGGCCTGCGCGGCATCGTCGCTGAGACCGAGTTCGGTCCGGGCAGCCTGGTAGCGGGTGAGAAGGTCCATGGAGCAAGGGGTGACCAGTGAACGCACAATCTACCGGTTTTCGGGGGTGCCACGGTAGACTGACGTCGCGATGTCCGAACGTGAACGCATGGAGTTTGACGTGGTGATCGTGGGTGCCGGGCCCTGCGGTCTGGCGGCTGCCTGCCGGGTCCTGCAGCTGGCGGCAGCAGCAGGCCGCGAGGTGACCGTGTGCGTCGTGGAGAAGGGCGCTGAGATCGGTGCCCACATCCTGTCGGGGGCCGTCTTTGAGCCGACGGCGCTGACGGAACTTTTCCCGGACTGGCGGGAGAGGGGCGCGCCCGTTACCACGCCGGTGACCCATGACGAGTTCCACTGGCTGCGGAATGACACGGCGAGCCTGCAGTTGCCGGAGTTCTTCATTCCGCGCCCCATGCGCAATCATGGCAACTACATCATCAGCCTGGGTCGCCTCTGTCAGTGGCTGGGCCAGCAGGCAGAGGCGCTCGGGGCCAATCTCTTCCCAGGTTTCGCGGCCTCCCGTGTGCTCTACGAGAATGGCCGCGTAGCCGGCGTGATTACGGGGGACCTGGGCCGGGGTGCGGACGGCGAGGAGAAGCCGGGGTTCCAGCCCGGTTATGAGCTGTGCGGCAAATACACGATTTTTGCCGAGGGCTGCCGCGGTCACCTGGGCAAGGAGTTGATGGAGGTCTATGGGCTACGGGAAGGGTGCGATCCCCAGCACTACGGTATTGGGCTCAAGGAAGTGTGGACCATCGATCCGGCGAAGCATCGGGAGGGTCTCGTGGTCCACACGCTGGGCTGGCCGCTGGCGGGTGACACCGAGGGGGGCGGCTTTCTCTATCACGCCGCAAACAACCAGGTGTACCTGGGGGTCATCATTGCGCTGAACTACTCCAACCCCCACCTGAACCCCTTTGAAGAATTCCAGCGCTGGAAGCAACACCCCGCTATTCGCCAGGTGCTGGCGGGCGGTCAGCGGGTCAGCTATGGGGCCAGGGCCGTCAACAAGGGTGGGCTGCAGTCCCTGCCCAGGCTCGCCTTCCCCGGGGGCCTGCTGGCCGGCTGTGACGCCGGGTTTCTGAATGGGGCGAAGATCAAGGGCTCCCACACCGCACTGAAGACCGGGATGCTGGCGGCCGAGGCCATCTTCGGGGCTCTGGGTCAGGGCGACGCCGCTCCGGCGGTTCTCGACAGCTTTGAAACTGCGGTCCGCGGTTCCTGGGTCTGGCGGGAGCTGGAGGAGGGCCGCAACTTCGCCCCGGCGCAAAAGAAGTTTGGCCTGCTGCTGGGGGGCGCGTTTATCTGGCTGGACCAGAACGTATTTCGCGGCCGGTTACCGTTCACACTGCGGAGCCCGGTGCCGGATCACATTGGCCTGCGTCGTGCCAGCGACATACCCGCGATCACTTACCCCAGGCCTGACGGCCGGATCAGCTTCGAGCGCCTGTCATCGGTCTTTCTCTCGAGCACTAACCACGAGGAAGATCAGCCCTGCCACCTCAGGCTGAAGGACCCGACCGTGCCGATTGCACGGAACCTGCCGGACTTTGACGAACCGGCCCAGCGCTACTGTCCTGCCGGCGTCTATGAGGTGGTGAAGCAGGCGGATGGCACGCCCCGCTTCCAGATCAATGCGCAGAACTGCGTCCACTGCAAGGTCTGCGACATCAAGGATCCGGCGGCGAACATTCGCTGGGTCACGCCAGAGGGCGGGGGCGGCCCCAACTACTCGGGCATGTAGGAGCGCCTTTAGGCGCGAGCGGAGAGGATCGCGCCTAAAGGCGCTCCTACATTATTAATTCGATGGCCGTGGCGATGGCCTCGCCCCCGCCGATACATGCCGAGGCGACGCCTCGTTTCAGCCCGCGTTGCTGCAGTGCATGGATCAGCGTGACGAGCAGTCGTGCACCGGTGGCGCCTATCGGGTGCCCGAGTGCACAGGCCCCGCCATGCACATTCACCCGCTCGTGGGGCACGCCGAGATCCCGCATCGCTGCCAGGGTTACGCAGGCAAAGGCTTCGTTGATCTCGAAGAGATCGACGCTGGCAAGCTCCCAGCCGCTGGCAGCGAGCACCTTCTGCACTGCCGGAGTGGGCGCCGTCGTGAACCATTCGGGCTCCTGAGCGTGGCTGATCTGGCCAGCGATGCGTGCCAGCGGCGTCAGGCCGCGGCGTTCAGCTTCACGGGCACTCATCAGCAGCAGTGCAGCAGCACCATCCGAAATTGACGAGGAGGTAGCGGCAGTCACCGTGCCATCCTTGGCAAAGGCAGGGCGCATGGTTGGAATTCGCTTGAGGTCGCAGCGTCCGGGCTCTTCGTCTTCCGCAACGACGGTCTCTCCCGCGCGGGTTTTCACCGACACGGACGCGATCTCATCCAGAAAGTGGCCGTTGCGCCCGGCGGCGAGAGCACGCTGCACCGACTCGATCGCAAAGTTGTCCTGGTCGGCGCGGCTGAAGCCATAGCGCCTGGCCGTGGCTTCGCCGAAGTACCCCATCATCTGCCCGTCGTAGGGGTTCTGGAGGCCGTCGTAGAACATGTGGTCCAGTACTTCCTGGTGACCCATGCGGTAGCCACCCCGGGCCTTGGGGAGCAGGTACGGGGCGTTGCTCATGGACTCCATGCCCCCGGCGAGGACGATGGTGGCGGCCCCCGAACGGATCAGGTCCGCGCCTATATGCACCGTCTTCATGCCCGAGCCACAGACCTTGTTGATGGTCGTGGTGGGTACGGAAACGGGGAGGCCGGCGGCCAGGCTGGCCTGGCGGGCCGGTGCCTGGCCGAGACCCGCCTGGAGTGCCGAGCCGACCAGGGACTCGCTGACGTCGCTGCCCGCCACCCCGGCGTCAGCCAGGCACGCCCGGGCCGCTGTCGCAAACAGCCCGGTCGCGGCAACGGCGCTGAGGGCGCCCTGAAAAGCACCGATCGGGGTGCGGCGGGCGGCAACGATGACTACGGATTCACGGGACAAGGACGCACTCCACATACAGCGGCGGGGCCGCAAGCGCGCCGAAGTATGCGGTGCAAAAAGCCCCGCGCCAAGCCGCGGCCGCGCTGGGCGCCTTAGGTATCCCCGGTATGGTCAGCCGGTCCGGAGCGCCTCAGGCTCGGGGAGGGTGCAGGTCCGGCTCGTCCAGGTCCGCAAGGATGCTGCGCCGGGCTTCCATCAGGAGTTCGGCAACGCTGGTCGTGGCGGACGGCAGGAGGGCAGGTTTGACGATCACGTCGATCCGGCCAGGCCGCGGCAGCGCCCGCTCCGCGGGCAGCATCTGGCGGCTGCCCCGAATGACCACAGGCACCACGGGCACCTGACCCCGGAGCGCGGCAGCGAAGGCCCCGTTGTGAAAGCGACGCAGGCCAGACTCAGCCGTGAATGTGCCTTCCGGAAAGAAGGCGAGAGATTCCTGGGCCCGGGCCTTCTGGAGTATCCGCCGCGCGTCTGCGGCGCTCTTGTGGGCATCATTGCGCTCCACGAACTCCGAGCCAATGCGCCGCAGCAGGAAGTGGGCGAGGGGCACCCGGGTCATCTCCCGCTTGATCACAAAGCTAAAACGGGCCGGCAGGGCCGCGGTCAGGATCGGTCCGTCCAGGTAGCTCGCGTGATTGGCCACGATAATACAGGGTTGAGCAGGAATGTGACTCAATCCGCTGATTACCAGACGGGTACCGGTGAGGTGGAACACGCTCCGGGCCGTGCCGCGCACGATGCGCCGCCGCCGAACGAGCCCGGGCGTCAGGGCCAGCAGGGCCACGCTGACGAGCGTCGCAGCCGCGAACGTGAGGGTGGCATAGACCCCGAAAAGGAGCCGGCCGAGGCGTGCGAACGTGTGCTGCATCCTGTCGTTTAGTAAAATGCTAAGTTTATGCACTTCATCATAATGTGTGAGTGTGGTCACGTTGGCCAAAAGCTCCCCGCGGCATACTCGCCCTTGTCAAAATCACCGGCTGAAGCACTGATGTCACCAGGGTCTGTCAAGTACGTCGCGAGTACGCGCCCGACCCCGACGTCTTCGGAGGGAATCATCGACAAGTTCCTCGATGCCATCTGGATGGAGCGGGGTCTGTCGATCAATACCCTCGGCGCCTATCGCGCTGACCTGATGGCGCTCCAGCGCTGGCTTGCCCAGCGCGACATCAGCCTGATGTTTGCCACCCGTGCTGATCTCCTGGGCTTCATCGCCAATCGCGCGAAGGAGGGCTCCAAGCCCCGGTCCACGGCGCGCCAGCTGTCCAGTTTCCGACGCTTCTACCGCTTTCTGGTGCGTGAGGGCGTGATTCAGGAAGATCCCACTGTCAAAATCGAGATGCCGAAGATCGGCCGCTCCCTGCCGAAGTCTCTCACGGAAAACGAGGTCGAGTCCCTGCTGGCTGCGCCCGAGATCTCGGACCCGCTTGGCCATCGGGACAGGACCATGCTTGAGGTGCTTTACGCCACAGGCCTCCGGGTGTCGGAACTGATTAACCTCAAGCAGAATCAGGTCAATCTCAACCAGGGCGTGCTCCGCATCCGTGGCAAGGGCGACCGGGAACGGCTGATCCCCATCGGTGAGGAGTCCCAGCGCTGGCTGCGGGAATTCCTCGCGGGTCCCCGGCTGGAGATCCTGCTGGAGCGCCGGAGTGACTACCTGTTTCCCACCCGCCGGGGCGACCGCATGACCCGCCAGGCCTTCTGGCACATCATCAAGCGCTACGCGAAGAAGGCGGACATTGCCGGCAAGCTCTCGCCGCACACGGTGCGTCACGCGTTTGCCACCCACCTGCTGAACAATGGCGCAGACCTGCGGGTGGTGCAGATGCTGCTCGGCCATAGCGACCTCTCGACCACCCAGATTTACACCCACGTGGCTCGGGAACGGATGAAAGAACTGCACGCCCAGCATCACCCCCGGGGCTGATTTGCCCCGTTGGCCTGTCACAAACTGCGTGCTAGTATCGCGTCCCGCCCAGGGTGGCACTGAACCTTGGTTCTGCTGACCGGTCCAATGGGCGGCATTTCTGGCCTGATCCCCAAGGTGCTGACCATGCCTATCCGTGTTTTGCTGCCCACCCTTGCGCTGGGCCTCTGCGTCCTCGGGCCCACTGTGGTGCAGGCTGCCGCCGCCCAGACCGCCGCCCAGACCGCCGCCCAGACCGCCGCCCAGACCGCCGCGGCGCCGGATCCCCGCGCGGCCATTGCCGCCAAGTTTCCCGATGTGCGTGCTGAGCAGGTGTTACCGTCGCCCGTTCAGGGCCTGTTTGAGGTCCGGATCGGGGCCAAGATTGCCTACGTATCAGCAGACGGTCGCTACCTGCTCCAGGGGGAGATTATCGATCTCGACAGCGACCTGAACCTGACCGAAAGCCGCCGGGAAGCCGTGCGCCGGGATGTTCTTGCCGGGGTCAGCGAGGCCGACATGGTCGTCTTTGCGCCAAAGACCAGGCCGACCAGCACTGTGACCGTTTTCACCGACATTGATTGCGGTTACTGCCGCAAGCTGCACAAGCAGATTGCTGACTACAACGCCCGGGGGATCAAGGTGCGCTATATGTTCTTCCCCCGAAGCGGTCCGGGCACCGAAAGCTGGACCAAGGCGGAGCAGGTTGCCTGTGCCAAGGACAGGCGCACGGCGCTAACGCGGGCCAAGCTGGGTGAGACGTCCAAGGACAAGCCCTGCAAGGTGAATCCGGTGGCGCAGGATTACAAGATCGCCAAGGAGTTTGGTCTGCAGGGCACCCCTGCGATCGTGCTTGAGTCCGGTGAACTGATCGGCGGGTATCTGGATCCGGCCGAGCTCTCCAAGTACATCGAAGAGCAGAAAGTCGCCAAGAACTAGCCCGTAGGAGCGCCGCCCGGCGCGATCGATAGTGATGCGCTCCTACAGGCGCTCCTACCGTTCCAGGTGCTCGCGCTTGCCCTTCACCTTGCTCCACGCGTCCGCATCAGCCGGCGGCGTCCCGGCTTCGGTGATTACCGGCCAGCCCTTTGCCAGCTCGACGTTGAGTTTGATGAAGTCCTTCTGGTCCGCAGGAACTTCGTCTTCAGAGAAGATGGCTTCAACCGGGCACTCCGGCTCGCACAACGTGCAATCTATGCACTCGTCCGGATCGATGACCAGCATGTTTGGCCCCTGGTGGAAGCAGTCCACGGGGCATACTTCCACGCAGTCCATGTACTTGCACTTGATGCAGCTTTCAGTAACGACGAACGTCATGGGCTTAAAGGCTCCTGCAGGGGCCGCTACTGTAGTGATTTCAGAGCCTTCTGACTAGGCTGGTCGTCGCCAGCCCGAGCCCAAAGCGCCTCAGGCGCGAGGGGCTCCAAGGCTCAGGCGGGGTGCGGCACAGAGCCGCACCTGGACGTTGCCCGACCGGCCATTCTCCAGGTGCTGTTCGAGTGCGAGCCTGACGCTGGGAAATGCAAGTTCCGACCAGGGAATCTCCTCCGGGCTGAACAGGCGGGTCTCCAGGGTCTCGACTCCAGCACCGAACTCCGGTCCCAGCAGCTGGGCGCTGAAGAACACGTGAACCTGGCCGGCATGTACGACGTCGACGACCGAGAACAGGGGGCCAATCTCGACGCGGGCCAGGGCCTCTTCCCAGGTTTCCCGGATGGCAGCCTCGCTGACGGACTCGCCCAGTTCCATGAAGCCAGCGGGCACCGTCCAGAAGCCCAGGCGAGGTTCAATCGCCCGGCGGCAGAGCAGTATCTGGCCATCAAGCTCCGGAACGCACCCGGCCACGATCTTCGGGTTCACATAGTGCACAGCGGCGCAGGCGGTGCACACGGACCTGGGCCGATTATCACCGTCCGGGACAATGGTGGTCACGGGCTGCCCGCAGGCGCTGCAGTACTTCATGGGGCCTGCATTCTACCGCCGATCGTTTAGTATCCGGACCGTCCTGTTGAGAAAATGAACATGAAAACTTTGCAGAGCTTTTCGGCTGACGGCATCGCTGGTGGCGGCAATCTGATTCCTGGTCTGGCGGGCCAGGTAGTGCTGGCTGTGAATGTCGCCAGCAAATGTGGCCTGACCCCCCAGTACACGGCCCTCGAGAAGCTCTACGAAGAACTTGGTGGCCAGGGCTTCGTCGTGGTGGGTTTTCCCTGCAACCAGTTCGGCGGCCAGGAGCCGGGCACGGAGCAGGAGATCGTCCAGTTCTGCCAGGCCACCTACGACGTCAAGTTCCCCCTCACGGCCAAGATTGAGGTCAACGGCCCTGGCCGGCACCCGATTTACCAGTGGCTGACCAGCGAGTTCGCCGGGGATATCGAGTGGAACTTTGAGAAGTTCCTGATCGGGCGGGACGGGCAGGTGGTCAGGCGCTACCCGCCGGCGACGAAACCCGACGACAAGGGTTTCCTGCAGGATATCGCCGATCTTCTGTAGGAGCGGCTTCAGCCGCGACTGGACCAATCGCGCCTCAAGGCGCTCCTGCAAGCAGCCGAAAGTGCGTAGACCATCACCAGGTGGGCCACGACGAGGCTTGCCCATTTCAGCGCCGTGACGCTCGTCGTCAGCCAGGCGAGGCTATCCAGACGCGCCGGAAAGGCCGCGACCAGGCCGATACCCAGCGCGTTTTCCAGCAGGTCACAGGCCATCGGTACCAGTGCGACCAGCGCCAGGCGGCGGCGCCGGGACTCACCGGGCCAGGCGCGCCGGGCCGCGACGCTCGTGATGGTCATCAGGAACGCGGCGTAGGTCAGGGCAAAGCCGATATCGAGGCCCAGCCGGAAGTTGCTGTACTGCTGCCGGCCCGCGGCGCCCCAGGTCGCCATCTGGGCGTACAGCTCATCCGGGGTGTAGAAGAAGTGCCGGTCCGGCCCACCCCAGCTGCCCGCGTACACCTGGCTCTCTATGCTCTGGGCCGGCATGACCGACGTCAGGTAGAAAGCGTAGATGGCGACCGCGAGCGCTATCGTCCACCCGGACGATAGCCGGTCAAGCCGGTCAGCCAGCCGCTGCAGCAGCATAGTGACGGCGGGCAGAGCGGAGCAGTGCCAGTCCCGGTAACCCAACGACCACAGGGACCAGGGCGCAGGCCAGGTCCAGTCGTTCCCCCGCGAAGAACTGGTCGTTGAAGACGCCGACGGCGAGGGGTCCCAGGACCAGACCCATGAGCATGATCACCATGTAGAACAGCGCCGAGATCTGGCCACGCATCTCTCCGGGGGTGATCGCCAGTAGCGCAACCGGGGCGGCGGCAGACACCATGGACAGGCCACACAGGTTCAGCACCCAGACCGCCATGGCCAGTTCGCCGGTCGGCATCAGGGGAATGAGGACGCCGGGTGGCAGGAGCAGCAACGTGCCGGCAATGACGACAGACAGGGGGCCATCGGCGCGACCCCGGCTGAGTAGCTGGTCGCACCACCAGCCCGTGATGTTGACGACGAGCGGCCCAACGAGGATCAGCGCCAGACCACTCCAGGTGGCATACCGGCCGATGTCCCAGCCCCAGTTCCGCTGGAAAAGCGCGGCATACCAGTTCTGGCTGTAGGCCACGATGGTCATCACGCAGACCAGCGCCGTAAGGCTGCCGAAGGCTCGCCAGCGGACGCTTAGCCAGGCCAGGGTGTGCTTCATGCTGACCCCACCGCGCCAAGACGTTTCCCGGGCCGGTTCCCTGGCGACCAGCAGCAGCAGCGCGACCAGCACACCGGGCAGGCCCACTGCCAGAAAGGTGAACTGCCAGGGGGTTACGACGCCAGCGAGGGGCAGGTCGAGCACAGACTGGGTGGCTGCCCACGCCAGGACTGCGCCACCCCCGAGCATGGCGAGACCCGCACCAAAGGACTGGGCCGTGATGTAGAGCGCGACGGGTCGGCCCCGTTTGTCCGGCGGGAAGCTGTCCGAGATCAACGAGAGCGCACCGGGAGCCAGGGCTGCGTCGCCGATGCCGACGCCAACCCGCGCCACCAGAAGTTGGGTAAAGTTGCCGGCGAGTCCCGAACTGGCCGTGGCCAGTGACCAGAGGGCAACCCCCGCTGCTACCAGCGAGTTGCGCCGGACCCGGTCAGCGAGCCAGCCGAGGGGCAGCCCCAGGGTGGCGTAGAGGAGCGCAAAGGCGGGACCCAGGAGCAGGCCCATCTCCGTGTCGGAGACGCCCAGATCGGCCTTGATTGGCTCCAGCAAAAGAGCTGGCAAGTATTTGTCGACGAAGGAAAAAACGTAGGCGACGGTGAGCAGGATCACCAGGTACCAGGCGCGGGCAGGGGAGGGGTACTGGTGCGGCAATGGAGGTCGCGGCTAAAGCCGCTCCTACGGTTTAGCCTTGATGGCCTGTTGCTTCTCCAGCCATTCGTCGAAGTCGTCGGGCACCGCGTCCTGCAGCAGCGTCTGCACTTCCCGCAACAGTTCCTTCTGCTGGTCCTTGTCCAGCGACCTGGAGGTCTTCAGTGCCTTCCGGATCATCGTGAGGGGCGCCTGGGGGGCTTCCGCATAGGCAATCATCTTCCACTCGCCGTTCTTTCTGCGGAACACGGCCATGATGCGGTCGAAACTGGACAGTGCCGGGATGTTCTTGACCTTGATATCAAAACGGAGGCGGTAGGTGGCGACGGCGACGTCGGGGGCCACGTAGTGTGCCCGGACCTTGGTGTACTCATTCCGAATCCCATCGATCACCCCGCTGCGGGCAAAGTAGGCCTGGATGGTCTTCCAGCCGTGCATGGGCGGATCGATTTCTTCGGCCATGTAGAAGGCATAGGGATCGTCCTGATCCCACATGCCGAGGAGGGCCTGGTAGTCCTCCCGGTTGTAGGCTTCGGCATACTTCGCGAGAAACGCCGTGAGTTCCTGGTCGAGCGTGCTCTGGTCGCCGGGGTACTCCATGGGGATTGACTGCTCTGGCATCAGCCCGTCCGTGGGGCGGCCCGGCGTGGTGGCGCAGCCCGCCAGGAGAGTGAAGATCAAGATCGCGCCTAAAGGCGCTCCTACGAAACGCGTTGTCATGGCAGTTGGGTACTCCCCATCAGATAGCGATCCACTTCGCGGGCCACGCCCCGGCCTTCATTGATGGCCCAGACGATCAGGCTCTGGCCCCGGCGGCAGTCGCCGGCCGCAAAGACGCCCTTGACGCTCGTGGTGTACTGTTCGTGGTCTGCCTTGACGTTGCTTCGGGCGTCCGTCTCCACCGCCAGTTTCCTGAGAAAGGCTTCTTCCGGGCCGGTAAAGCCCATGGCCAGCAGCACGAGGTCCGCCGGGACCGTCTTCTCGCTGCCACCCCGCTCCTTTGGTACGAACTGGCCCGTGCCGTTCTTCTCCCAGCCGATCTCAACAGTGACGATCCCTGTCACGTTGCCTGCGGTGTCGCCCAGGAACTTCTTCAGGGTGGTCAGGTAGGCGCGGGGGTCGGCACCAAATCTGGCGGCTGCTTCTTCCTGGCCATAGTCCAGCTTGTAAACCTTCGGCCACTCGGGCCAGGGATTATCGTCCGCGCGTTCCATGGGGGGTTTCGGCAGGATTTCCAGCTGGACCAGCGTCCGACAGCCCTGGCGCATGGCGGTGCCTACGCAGTCGGTGCCGGTATCACCGCTGCCCAGGACGATCACGTTCCTGTCCCTGGCATGCATTGGCGCCTCGTCGGGCTTGCCATCCAGCAGAGCCTTGGTGCTTGCGGTCAGGTAGTCCATGGCGAAGTGCACGCCCCTGAGCTGGCGGCCTTCGACCTTAAGGTCCCGAGGCTGGGTCGCGCCGGTGCAGATCACTGTGGCATCGAAGTCCTTGAGCAGCAGCTCTGCCCCTACGTTTTCACCCACGTTGGCATTGCAGATGAACTTGATGCCTTCCTGCTCCAGCAACTTCAGTCGGCGCTCCACGATGGCCCGCTTGTCGAGTTTCATGTTGGGAATCCCGTAGGTGAGGAGGCCTCCGGGCCGGTCATCCCGCTCCAGGACAGTAACCAGGTGCCCCACGCGGTTCAATTGGGCCGCGGCAGCCAGCCCGGCAGGGCCTGAACCGATCACTACCACCTTCCTGCCCGTGCGCACCTTGGGCGGCTCCGCCACCACCCAGCCCTCCTCGAAGCCGCGATCAATGATCGCCACTTCGATGTTCTTGATCGTCACCGCGGGGGTATTGATGCCCAGGACGCAGGAGCCCTCGCAGGGTGCCGGGCAGACCCGACCGGTAAACTCCGGAAAGTTGTTGGTCTTGTGCAGACGGACCAGAGCCTCCTGCCACAGGCCCCGATAGACCAGATCGTTCCATTCCGGGATGAGGTTGTTGATCGGGCAGCCGGCGGTTGCGCCACTGATGATCTTGCCGGTCTGGCAGAACGGCACACCACAGTCCATGCACCTCGCGCCCTGCTGGCGCAGGCGCTTCTCGTCCATGTGGTGATGGAACTCGTTCCAGTCCCGCACCCGCTCCCGCGGCGTCCGGTCCATGGGCAGTTCCCGCAGATACTCGATGAATCCGGTTGGTTTGCCCATCTCAGTTCACGCTCTTCAATTGCCGCCGACGCGGGAGAGATCCCGCGCGTTCTCCTCGAAGGCCACCATGATGGCTTCGTCGCCCGTGAGGCCCTGGTCATGGGCGCGGGTAATGCAGGCCAGCATCCGCTTGTAGTCCTTCGGAATGACCTTCACGAACTGCTCCACGCTGGTCTCCCAGTTTGCCAGCACCTGCTTCGCCCGGCTGCTGTCAGTCCATTTGACGTGCTTTTCGATCAGGGTCTTCACGCGGCCGATCTCAACAGGCTCGGTCAGCTTCTCGGTCGCCACCATCTGCATATTGACGTTGCTGGCAAACGTGCCGGTCTCATCGAGTACGTAAGCGATACCGCCGGACATGCCGGCGCCGAAGTTGCGCCCGGCAGGGCCCAGGACCACGACATGCCCGCCTGTCATGTACTCGCAGCCATGGTCGCCAACGGCCTCAACCACGGTGTCTACGCCGCTGTTCCTGACCGCGAAGCGCTCGCCCGCCATCCCGCGGATGTAGGCTTCGCCGCCGGTCGCGCCGTACAGAGCAACGTTACCGATGATGATGTTTTCTTCCGGCACGAAGGTTGCGCTCGCCGGCGGGCGCACGATCACCTTGCCTCCGGACAGGCCCTTGCCAAAGTAGTCGTTGGCGTCGCCCTCGAGTTCGAAGGTCATCCCGGCCGGCATGAAGGCGCCGAAGCTCTGGCCCGCGGAGCCATCGAACTTGATCCGGATCGTGTCTTCCGGCAGGCCCTTCGCGCCCCACTTCCTGGTCACTTCACTGCCCGTGATCGTGCCTACCACGCGATTGACGTTGCGGATGGGCATCGCAGCCGAGACCTTCTCTGCTCTTTCGATTGCGGGCTTGCACAGTTCGAGCAACGTCACTACGTCCAGCGACTTGTCCAGGCCGTGATCCTGTTCCATCTGCTTGAAGCGGCCTACCTCGGCGCCTACATCGGGCTGGTAAAGAATGTTGCTGAAGTCGAAACCCTTGGCCTTCCAGTGCTCAATGGCCTTCTTCGGTTCCAGCCTGTCCACCCGCCCGACCATTTCCTCGATGGTGCGGAAGCCGAGTTGTGCCATCTGCTCCCGGACGTCCTCGGCGATGAAGCGCATAAAATTGACCACGTGCTCCGGCTTGCCCGTGAATTTCTCCCGAAGCTTCGGGTCCTGCGTCGCCACGCCAGTCGGGCAGGTGTTGAGGTGGCAGACGCGCATCAGGATGCAACCCACGGCTACCAGGGGCGCCGTGGCGAAACCGAACTCCTCGGCACCCAGCAATGCTGCCACGAGGACGTCGCGGCCGGTCTTGAGCTGACCGTCGGTTTCGACAGCGACGCGGCTGCGCAGGTTATTCAGCACCAGCGTCTGGTGAGTCTCGGCCAGGCCAAGCTCCCAGGGGAGGCCGGCGTGGGCGATGGACGTCTGGGGCGAAGCGCCCGTGCCACCGTCGTGCCCGCTGATCAGGATCACGTCGGCGTGCGCCTTGGCAACACCGGCGGCGATCGTCCCGACCCCCACTTCCGCCACGAGCTTCACGCTGATCCGCGCGTTCCGGTTGGCGTTCTTGAGGTCGTGGATGAGTTCTGCCAGGTCCTCAATGGAGTAGATATCGTGATGGGGAGGTGGCGAGATCAGGCCGACGCCGGCCGTGGTATGCCGGGTTTTGGCGATCCACGGGTACACCTTGGAGCCGGGCAGCTGGCCGCCTTCGCCGGGCTTTGCGCCCTGGGCCATCTTGATCTGCAGCTCTTTCGCGCTGACCAGATACTCACTGGTCACCCCGAAGCGGCCCGACGCCACCTGCTTGATGGCTGAGTTTTTTGAATCACCGTCAGGCATCACGGCGATCCGCTCCGGATCTTCCCCGCCTTCGCCTGTGTTGCTCTTGCCGCCGATACGGTTCATCGCAATGGCCAGTGTCTCGTGGGCCTCCTTGCTGATGGAGCCGTAGGACATGGCGCCGGTCTTGAAGCGCTTCAGGATGCTTTCAGCCGGCTCCACCGCGGAGAGGGGAATCGCCTTGGCGGGTTTGAAGTCGAGGAGCCCGCGCAGCGTGCACAGGTGTCCTGCCTGATCGTCGATCAGGTTCGCGTAGGACTTGTAGGTGGCAAAACTGCCCGTGCGCACGGCCTTCTGCAGCCGGTGAATGGCCTCCGGGCTGAAGAGGTGGTACTCGCTGTTCGCCCGCCACTGGTACTGGCCACCGGCCGGCAGCGCCTGGCCCGCGATCGGGCGCTCGGGGTAGGCGGCCTGGTGCCGCAGCAACACTTCCCGGGCGACGATATCCATGCCGATGCCCCCAACCCGGGAGGCAGTCCAGGTGAAGTGCTCGTCGATCAGGTCCTGGCGCAGGCCCACGGCCTCGAACAACTGGGCACCGTGATAGCTCTGGATCGCCGAGACACCCATCTTGGACATCACCTTCACCACGCCCTTGGTCGCGGCCTTGGCGAAGTTCTTGCACGCGGTCTTGTGGTCCACGTTGGACAGCAGGCCGTCGACGATCATGCCGTCCAGCGTCTCGAAGGCCAGGTACGGGTTGACCGCGCTCGCCCCGTAGCCGATCAGCAGGGAGAAGTGATGCACTTCCCGGGCTTCGCCGGTTTCCACGACGAGGCTCACCCGGGTGCGCAGGCCTTCCCGGATGAGGTAGTGGTGGAGGCTCGAGATCGCGAGCAGCGAAGGAATGGGCGCGAACTCCCGGTTCACGCCCCGGTCGCTCAGGATCAGCACGTTGATGCTTTCGCTCTCGATCATCCGGCGGGCTGTACTCCACAGGTCCTCGAGTGCGCCCACGAGGCCCTTCTCCCCCCAGTCGATGCGGAACAGGCTCGACAGCACCCCCACCCGCAGGCCAGGCAGTTCCAGGCGCCGGACCTTGGCGAACTCCTCATTGGTCAGGATCGGGCCCTTCAGTTCCAGGCGCCGGCAGTCGGAGGGCTGGGGTTCCAGCAGATTGCCCTCGGAACCGAGCCAGACTTCGGCAGCGGTGATCAGTTCCTCCCGGATGCAGTCGATCGGCGGGTTGGTGACCTGGGCAAACAGCTGCTTGAAATAGTCAAAGAGCAGCCGGGGCCGGTTGGACAGTGCCGCCAGCGGCGTGTCGTTGCCCATGGAGCCCACCGCCTCGACCCCGTCCCGGGCCATGGGCATCAGGATGATCCGCTGGTCCTCGAAGGTGTAGCCGAAGGCGATCTGCCTCTGCAGCAGTGTGTCGTGGTCCGGGGCCGGCACTTCGGGCGCCGGCGGCAGCTTTTCGAGATGCACCAGGTGCTCATCGAGCCACTGCCTGTAGGGGGCCTCGTTGGCGATCTGCTGCTTGATCTCCTCGTCCTCGATGATCCGGCCCTGCTCGGTATCCACCAGGAACATGCGCCCGGGCTGCAGCCGCCCTTTGCGCAGGACGTTCTCCGGGGCGATATCCAGCACACCAACCTCAGAGGCCAGGA
>SHZI01000033.1 GCA_009692345.1 Gammaproteobacteria bacterium
GGCGCGAGATCAGCGGGGCGGCGTCGCGGCTGTCGCCGGCGCCCACGGTGCTGATGAAAATCACCCTCTGGACGCCGCTGGCCAGGGCGGCGTCCGCGACGTTGACGTTGCCCTGCCGGTCCAGGTCCGGCTCGGAAAGCCCCGCGACGGCGGCAATGACAGCGTCGAATTCCCCCCCCTGGAAGGCCAGCCGCACCGACTCTGCATCGAGCACGTCGCCCACTGCAAAGTTCACGCCCAGGGGCTCAAGCTGGCTGCGGTCCGAGCTGGGCCGGACGAAGGCCGTGACCTGATCGCCGTGCTCTCGGAGGTCCCGCACAAGCTCGGTGCCCAGCTTGCCCGTGGCGCCGAAGACGATCACGCCGCGTCCCCCACCGGCCGGCAATGGCTGCAGGACAAACTCGTTCCCCGGCGCGCTGGCTTTCAGCGTCAGCAGGACGAAGACCACGAGCGCCGCGACGAGCACGACGACCAGCCCCACCAGGGCGCCCAAGGTTTTCAGGACTTTTTTTATCATGCACAGACAGAATAGACCGAAAACGACACACGCCGCCAGCGCGCGAATCGGGACTGCCGTGTGCCGGGCTGGAGCGGTGCTACCGCGAGCCGCTGTGTTTGCCCTATCCTTCGCGCGTGTCCCGGCTGCATTTCCAACTTGAAGCGACTGCTGCGGGGTCACGCGCGCGGGCGGCGCGGTTTCGCACGCAGCACAACGAGGTGCTGACGCCCACCTTCATGCCGGTGGGTACCCATGCGTCCGTGCGGGGCCAGCGTCGTGAAGACCTTCTCGACAGTGGCGCCCAGGTGCTGCTCGCCAACACCTACCATCTGCTGCTGCGCCCTGGTCCGGCGCTGTTTGAAAAGTTCGGCGGCATTCATGCGTTCATGAACTGGCCACGCTCGGTCCTGACCGACTCGGGCGGCTTTCAGATCTTCTCGCTGCCCGACAGCCGCAACATGGGGGAGGACGGTGCCGAGTTCAAAAGCTACGTGGATAACAGCACCATCTGCCTGAGCCCCGAACGCAGCATTGCCATGCAGAAGTCGATTGGCTCGGACATCATGATGGCGCTGGATCAGTGCGTGCCATCCACCGTGGACCGAGCCACGGCGCGCCACGCCATGGAGCTCACTCACCGCTGGGCACAACGCAGCCTGGAGGCCCGGGGCGATTCACCCCAGGCCCTGTTCGGCATCGTGCAGGGCGCGTGCTACGCCGATCTGCGCCTCGAGAGCGCCGGGGCCATTACGCAGCTGCCATTTGACGGCTTTGCCATCGGTGGCCTGGCCGTGGGTGAAAGCGTGGCCGAACGGGAAGACTGCACCGCCACCGTGACTGAGGTCCTGCCCGCGGATAAGCCACGCTACCTGATGGGCGTCGGTACTACCCGGGATCTGCTCGAAGCCGTGCATCGTGGCGTGGACATGTTCGACTGCATCCTGCCCACTGCCCTGGCCGCGCAGGGTGTGGCCTTTACGAGCCAGGGTCGGCGGGATCTGCGGCGCGGGGCCTATCGGACCAACGAAGGCGCGCTGGACCCCAGTTGCAGCTGCCCCACCTGCAAGTCCTACTCAATTGCCTATCTGTACCACCTACGCGCGACCTACGACTCTCAGGCCACCCAGCTGGTGGGGGTGCACAACCTGCACTTCTACATGCAGCTGATGCGCACCATGCGCCAGCACATACTGGCCGGAACCTGGCTGGAGTTCTATCGTGCCCAGCGGGACGTACTCGATGCCCGTGACAGTTACGGCCCCAAGACCCGCCTTCGCACCCAGGCGACCCGCAAGGCAGCAAATCTGAAAAAGGGGCGCTACGAGATTATGGTGCGGGACGACATTGGCCGCATACGCGATACGGTTTCCGGCGAAGTGATGCACTCGGTCAATGATCCCACCGAAGAGGCGCGCTCACTCTATGTGGAGCAGTCGCGACTGGTGGAGCGCCTGCACGTCCTGGATGCCACACCACTGGTGATCTGGGATGTTGGTCTGGGTGCCGCTGCCAATGCCATGGCGGCGATCAATGCCGTGGAGTCCCTGCCGGCTGAGCGGCTGCGGCGCCGCCTGCAGGTCGTGAGCTTCGAGAGTGATCTTGATTCGCTGCAACTGGCGCTCCGGCATCCGCGGTGGTTCAGGCACCTGCGGCATGCCGCGCCGAAGCAGCTACTGGCCAACAGTCGCTGGTCAACCGCCACCGGCAGCCTGGAATGGCTGTTGCTGGCCGGAGACTTCACCCAACGCAAGCACGATGCTCCCGTACCGGACATCGTGTTCTTCGACCCGTTCTCGCTGAAGACAGACAGCGCACTGTGGACGCTGCATGCCTTCCAGGAACTGGCGGAGATCTGCCGTCACAAAGCGACGGAGCTGTTTACCTACACCTACTCCACCAGCGTGCGGGCAGCACTACTGGCGGCGGGGTTCTTCGTGGCCAGAGGTTGCGCTGCCGGCCCCAAGCATGAAACCACCATTGCCATGTCGCCCCTGGCCAGAGCGCTGCCTCACGGGCGGGAACTGCTCGGTGCCGAGTGGCTGAGCAAATGGCAGCGCAGCGACGCCCAGGCGCCCCTGGGGGCCGCCGCTGGCGATGAAACGTGGCGTAGCGCCGTGACCGGGCACCCGCAGTTCGGCAGCTGAAGTGCGGGCTCGGGTTACTGCCCCGCGCGGCGCTTGTCGATGATTCCCTTGAAGACCTGCGCGGAACTGGTCATCTGCGGGCCATTCCACACCGTGGGCGCCGCCAGGTACTCGCTGTGGTGCTTCTCGATGTAGTCGAGGACCTTGCGCGGCAGCTCCCGGGGCCCATCCATCAGCTTGAGGGAATGGCTGTGGAACACCATCTTGCCCGGCGCGTTCCCCATCTCCATGAATGGCAACCAGTCGGCAACGCGGCTCCAGGACATCGTGCAGTAGGCGGAGGTGGTGTCCGGGTTCCGGATGTCGGACTTCCTGCCCATCAGCCCCCAGAGCTCGGCGTGCTGGTCGATGTCCCCGGAGGAATAGAGCGGGTATTCCTTGCGCTTCATCGCCGCCGGGTGCTGGATGAAGAAGTTCCACTGGAAGGCCACCATGTCACCGCAGCTCACGTAGGGGTAGGGTGGCGCCAGAGGACCCGGGCCCGAGCGGGGGAAGACGCCGTTGACCGGGTCGTTCTGGATATGGACCACCTCCACCTTGCGCCCGCCGAGAAACGGATTACTCCACTCCTGCAGGATCTCCCCCGTTACGGGGTCCAGATAGAAGAGCACTTCCCGGCTGAAAATCCGGTAGCCCTCGGCGACCTTCTCGAGACGCCCCGAGCCGAAGCCGAAGGTGCGGAAGCACTTGAGGTTCTGCTCCTGGGGCACCATGGCCCAGGCCTGGCCGGGGAAGGCGAAGAAGAAGTCCTTGCCACTGAGGTCCCCACGCAGCTTCATCAGCGACATGAAGTTCGTTTCCGGGTCATCCAGATTCAGTTCCGGGTCCTTCTCCGTGGTCAGGCCGGGGGATTGCAGCAGTCGCAGGGTCATTGCGGTCTCCAGAGGGGCAAGTAAGGGAGTTAGTCTGAGGCCGGTCCGACGACTCGCGTACGGATTCCGGAGCCCCCACCGCGCCTCGGTCGGGCGACGCCGGCGGGCGTTCACGCAGCGCAGCCAGGCCGACCCGGGTCCAGCCCCTGAGGTCCTGACTCACGATTCCCGGCATGGCAAACTGCGGTGCTGATTAATGGAAGGGAGCGCCAATCGTGAACTTGCGCCCGGCCATCTTGGCCCGGCCCCGCCTACCCCGCCCCGCGCAACTGCTCCACGATCGCCGGATTCTCCAGCGTCGAGATATCCTGGGTGATGGGCTCACCCCGGGCGATCGCCCGCAATAACCGCCGCATGATTTTTCCCGAGCGGGTCTTGGGCAGGTTGTCAGCGAAGCGGATGTCGTCGGGCTTCGCGATGGCGCCCAGTTCCTTGCCGACGAACTCCCGCAGCTCGGCGGCAAACTTCTCCGCGTCCTTGCCGGTGGGCCGCTGACCCTTCAGCACCACGTAGGCAAAGATCGACTCGCCCTTGATCTCGTGGTGACGGCTCACGACAGCCGCCTCCGCCACCCGGGGGTGCGCGACGAAGGCGCTCTCTACTTCCGCCGTCCCGAGCCGGTGACCCGACACTTTTAATACGTCGTCTGCCCGGCCCATCACCCAGAAGTAGCCGTCTGCATCCCGGTACGCCGTGTCCCCGGCAACGTAGTAGCGGTTGTTGAACTTCGCCCAGTAGGTCGAGACGTAGCGATCGTTATCGCCCCAGATCGTGCGCAGCATGGACGGCCAGGGCTTGCGGACGACCAGCCAGCCGCCCTGGTCGGGATCAGTCACGGGATCGCCGTCCTCATCCACGATGGCCATGTCGATGCCGGGGATCGCCGTGGTGCAGGAGCCCGGCTTGGTGGCCGTCACGCCCGGCAGCGGGCTGAGCATCGCCGCCCCCGTTTCCGTCTGCCACCAGGTGTCAACAATCGGGCAGCGGGATTTGCCGATCACCGTGTGATACCAGATCCAGGCTTCCGGATTGATCGGCTCACCCACGGTGCCCAGCAGACGCAGCTTCGACAGGTCGTACTTGTTGGGCAGTTCGTCGCCCAGTCTCATCAGCGCCCGGATGGCCGTAGGTGCCGTGTAGAAGATGGTCACGCCGAGGCGCTCGCAGATACTCCAGAAGCGGCCGCCATCCGGGTATACGGGCGCGCCTTCGTACATGACGATGGTCGCGCCTGCGGCGAGCGGCCCGTAGCACACGTAGGTATGGCCCGTGACCCAGCCCACGTCGGCCGTGCACCAGAACACATCGTCTTCCCGGAAGTCGAAGATCCACTGGGAGGTGAGCTTGGCGTTGAGCAGATAGCCCGCCGTCGAATGCTGCACGCCCTTGGGCTTGCCCGTGGAGCCGGAGGTGTAGAGCAGGTAGAGCGGGTGCTCCGCATTTACCCAGGTGGGCTCGCACCCGGTCGCCTGGCCCCGCACGGCGTCAGACCACCAGACGTCCCGGCCTGCCTGCATCAGCACGGCGCCACCGGTGCGCTTGAGCACGATTACTTTCTCGACAGTCTTGCAGCCGGTGGCGAGCGCCTCGTCCACTGCCTGCTTGAGTTCGAGGGCCTTGCCTGCGCGCCAGCCACCGTCAGCGGTGATCACCATCCGGGTGCCCGCGTCCTCGATCCGGTCCCGGAGCGAGTTGGCCGAGAAGCCGCCGAAGACAACGGAGTGGGTGGCACCGATGCGGGCACAGGCCTGCATCGCGATCACGGCCTCCGGCACCATCGGCAGGTAGATGACCACCCGATCACCGGGCTGGATGCCCTGGGCCCTGAGGGCGTTGGCAAACTGGCAGACCTCGGCGGTGAGCTGCCCGTAGGTCAGGGTCCGGGAATCGCCGGCCTCGCCCTCGAAGATGATCGCGGGCTTGCCATCCCGCGCGCCCCCGTGGGCCGCAAGGTGCACGTCGAGGCAGTTGAACGATGCGTTGAGCACACCATCCGTGAACCACCGGTAGTTCGGCGCCCGGGAATCATCAAGGATCTGGCTGAAGGGGCGGTGCCAGCGCAGCTCTTCCCGGGCAAGCCGGCCCCAGAAGGCGACGGAGTCCCGGGTGGCCTCGGCGTTGAGCGCCACGAAATCGGCAGGCTTGATCCGCGCGGCTGCTGTGAAGGCAGTCGACGGTGGAAACTTCCGGTTCTCGTGGAGGACAGATTCGATATTGGACATGAATCAATTGGGCGTGAGGGCAACGATGCGCTTGCTGATCGGGTCGTCTTCAAAGTCCCGCAGGAAAATCGCGAGTGAGTCGCCGGCCAGTTCGGGCTGGCCGCCATCGTAGAGTTCGAGAATCTTGGTCAGCCGGCGCTCCCGGGGCTGAACCACGCTGGCCGATGCCGGGGACGTCTCCGTGGCGGGAGCGGGGGCCGCGGCCTGCTGGCCCGGGGTCCGGGCACTCGAGAGCGACCGCAGCTCCAGCGCCTGGAATTCCTGGGCAGCAGCGACCTGATTGGCCAGCACCAGTTCCTTGCGAATCAGGGCAATCGCGGCGTCCTGGGCCTGCGGACCCTCCGGTTCGAAAACCGGGGGCGGTGGCAGGGGCGCCACCTCGAGTTCAATCACCGCGGCGTCCTGCCCGGCAGCGGCAGCGGCCTTGCTCTCCGCGCTCCGCTCCCGGGCCCGCTTGGCGAACAGGGCGCCATCGAGAGTGGCATCAGCCGAGTCGGACGGAGCATTCAGGTACACGCCTAGTCCCACGCCAACCGCCACCAGCACGCTTGCCGCCAGGGCGGCAGGCAGGAGCCAGGGTGGGCGGCGGGCAGGCAAGGCCTCGTCATCGTCATCCCTCGCGATTGCCTCGGGGCGAGCCCGCTCGCGCCGCTCGGCGGCTGACCCTTCTACGGCCGCGGCAGCAGGCGGGGCGGGCTGGCTCGGCACGGCCTTCCCGGCAATGGGGGTCACCACCGGCTTTGGTGCAGGCTTGGCGGCCACCTTGGCTACCGCCAGGATCTTTTCGTCCAGGGACGCGGGCGGCCCGGCCTTTTCGAGACCGGCGTAATCCGCCGACACCGGGTACTTGCGGCCGAGAAAAGCCTCGAACTCCGCGTCATCCCGGGATGTACTGCCGGTGCTCATGAGAGCGCTCCCCCGGGCGTTCGGGCCGTTGACCGGGCAGCAGCCGGTGCCAGGTCGCCGAGCGCTGTGCGCAGCTTCTTCACCGCGTAGCGTAGCCGGCTCTTGACGGTTTCCGGGTTTGCCCCGGTGACTTCAGCGATATCCGCCAGCCCCATCTCCGCTTCTTCGTGGAGGAGGAACGCCTCCCGCTGCTCGATGGGCAGGGTATCCAGGGCCGATCGCAGGCGATCTGCGCGCTGTTCGCCAGAACTGGCCGCTTCCGGCCCCGGCGCGGGGTCCGCGGGACCGTTCTCCCAGTCCACGAGGGACCAGTGGGCAGAAGCGAAAGCCGGGTCAACCTCCTCGGCCACCGGCGCGGAGATCGGCGCCACGCTGGGCTCCCCGGTGCCGTCCGTGAAGGCGCGGCCGGCCTTGCGGAAGTGCTCCACCAGGCAGTTATGGGCGCTCTGATACATATAGGTAGTGAAGCGGGCCGTCGCTGTATAGCGCCCCCGGGCATTGATGATTCGCAGCCACACTTCCTGAAACAATTCGTCCGCGGTGTCCGGATTGCCACACTGGCGGAAAAAATAGCGGTAGAGGGGGCCCTTGTGGCGGGCATAGAGCGCCGCGAATGCCGCGCCATCGCCAGCCGCGTAACGGATCATCAGCTCTGCGTCGTCGTTTCCTGCCGCCATGGCGGGCAGCATATGCCAGCCATGGCAGCAGGAAAACGGGTCGGCTGTGACTAACGTCGCACCTGGGGCCTGTAGGCGGGGTCGCTTCCGCCCGGAACGCCGGAACGGGGTTAACGTCGCCCTATTTGTGGGACTGGGTAGCCTGGCCGGACCTGAACAGGCTCGACGCCAGCCGCTGGTGCAGCGGACTGGTGCGCGGAATATGCGCCATCAGGAACTCCATCTGGTCCGCCAGGACGCGGCGACCCTTCAGGTAGATGTACTCGGCATAGGTGGGCGTGAAAGGCACTGCGATCAGCTGCATGCCAGCCTGCTCCGGCGTGTGGCCACCCTTGTGGTTGTTGCAGCGCCGGCAGGCAGTAACGACGTTGTTCCAGGCGTCACCGCCACCCCTGGACAGGGGCCGGACGTGGTCCCGGGTGAGGTCCCGGACCGGAAAGTGGAGGCCGCAGTAAAGACAGAGGTTGGAGTCCCGCCGGAACAGGGTCTTGTTGTTGAGGGGCGGAACGTAGCAGTCCATCAGCTCGGCCACCTCCGGCGAACGGCCGACCGTGGCGACGATGGAGTTCACCTCGATGCAGCTCTGCTGCCGGCTCAGGGCACTGAAGCCGCCGTGGATGCGAAAGAGTGGGGACCCGCAGGTGTAGGCCACCTGTCCGAGGTAGTACAGGCGAACGGCGTCCCGGTAATCGATCCACTCAAGGGGCATGCCAGCCACGTCGGTCCGAAGGACCTGCTGGGAGAAATCGCTGACTTCGTCGTGGAGGTACAACATGCTAAGGGCTGGCCCGTGTGGGCAAATATTGCGTGTTCCGCCCCAAAAATCAAATTTCCCCGGTCACACTCCTTCTGTCATGATCCGGCGCGTTATGCGGGCCACTAACCGGCGGCCCGCTCCATATATGAGGAGTGACGACGCTCATGCCAGTCACCATTGGCGTGATCAGGGAGACTGCGCCGGGTGAGGCCCGGGTTGCCATCGTGCCCGAAGTGGCGAAAAAGCTCGCCGCAGCCAAGGCACGCCTGGTCATCGAAGCGGGTGCCGCTGCGGAGGCCCGCTTCGCCGACACGGACTTTGAGGGCCAGGCTGCCATCGTCGCCGATGCGGCGGCTGTGCTGGCCGAGGCCCAGGTGTTGCTCCGGGTGCAGCCACCAACCCTGGCCGAAGCCGGGGCGCTGAAGCCCGGCTCGGTCGTTATCGGCTACCTCCAGCCCCACCTGCAGAAAGACCTGGTGCGTGTGTTCTGTGAGCGCAACATCACCAGCTTTGCCATGGAACTGGTGCCGCGGATCTCCCGGGCCCAGTCCATGGATGCCCTCTCCTCCCAGGCGGCAGTGTCAGGCTACAAGGCGGTCCTGCTGGGCGCCGGGGCCCTGGACAAGTTTCTGCCCATGCTCACCACCGCTGCGGGCACGATCCGGCCATCCCAGGCGCTCATCATGGGCGCCGGCGTGGCGGGCCTGCAGGCCATCGCCACGGCGCGCCGGCTCGGCGCGGTGGTTGAGGCTTTCGACGTCCGCGCGGCCACGAAGGAGCAGGTGGAATCCCTTGGGGCGAAGTTTGTCGACACTGGCGTGACCGCCGATGGCGCCGGAGGCTATGCGCGGGAACTGAGCGCCGAAGAGCGGCAGAAGCAGCAGGCTGTCGTTAACGACCGGGTCGCAAAGGCGGACCTGGTGATCACCACGGCGGCTGTGCCCGGCCGGCCAGCACCCCGGCTTATCGACCGGACAACCGTGGAGCGCATGCGACCCGGGGCCGTGATCGTCGACCTGGGTGCTGAAAGTGGCGGCAACTGCGAACTGACCCGGGCCGGCGAGACTGTCGTGCACCGGGGGGTCACCATCATCGGGCCGGTTAACCTGGCCGCCACGGTGCCCCGCCACGCCAGTGAGATGTACGCGCGCAACCTCTTCAATTTCCTCTCTCCGGCTCTTACCAGGGAGGGCGAACTGGCCATCGACTGGAACGATGAGGTCTTCGCCGGGGCCGTGCTGACCCACGCCGGAACCATCCGCCACGAGCCTACCCGCAAGGCCTTCACCTGATGCGAGCCAGACCATGATCGACGGCTTTATCGCCCTGTACATTTTCATGCTCGCGGCCTTCACCGGCTACGAGGTGATCGGCCGGGTACCCACCATTCTGCACACGCCGCTGATGTCCGGCTCCAACTTCGTGCACGGCATCGTGCTGGTCGGCGCGATGGTTGCGCTGGGCCGGGCGGATACCACCCTCGAACTCGTCATTGGCTTCCTCGGGGTCGCCCTGGGCGCGGGCAATGCGGTGGGCGGCTACGTGGTGACCGAGCGGATGCTGGAGATGTTCAAGTCCAGCAAGCCCGCGGGCGGCACAGCGGGCGGCACAGCGGGCGGGAAGAAGCACTGATGGGCGGCGGGATAGCAGCAGTACTGGTTTCGGCGAGCTACCTGCTCGCCGCGTTCCTGTTCATCACGGGCCTGAAGCGCATGAGTTCCCCGGTCACTGCACGGGGTGGCATCGGCTGGGCGGGCGCGGGAATGGTGGTGGCGACGATCGCAACCTTCTTTACCCCAGACATGAGCAACATCGTGCTGATCCTCGTCGCCATCGCCCTGGGCGGTGGTGTGGCCTGGATTACGGGCAAGCGCGTGGCCATGACCGACATGCCCCAGATGATCGCGCTCTACAACGGCATGGGCGGCGGGGCTGCAGCCGCCATAGCGGCCGTCGAACTCTTCAAGGGTGAAGCGCATTCCACCATGGTCCTGGCGCTGGCCGTGCTCGGCGGACTTATCGGCGCGGTGTCTTTTTCCGGCAGCCTGATCGCCTTCGGCAAACTGCAGGACCTCATCAAGCGGTCATTCCGGTTCCGCGGGCAGAACGTCGTCAACCTGGCGTTGCTCCTGGCTTCGGTGCTGGTGGGCGCTTCTTTGGTGCTGGCTGCGGCCGGCCCCGTGCCAGGTATGGTCACCCTCTTCTTCGGGCTGGCTCTGGTGCTCGGCGTGACCATGACGCTGCCGATCGGCGGCGCTGACATGCCGGTGGTGATTTCCCTCTACAACGCGCTTACTGGTCTGGCGGTCGCTTTCGAGGGCTTTGTGCTCAACAACGCGGCCATGATCATTGCCGGGATGGTGGTGGGCTCCGCCGGCACCCTGCTCACCCAGCTGATGGCCAAGGCCATGAACCGGTCCCTGGCCAACGTGCTGTTCTCCGGCTTCGGCGACACGGCGGGTCCCCAGGGCGAAGTCAGCGGATCGATGAAGCCCATCGACGCTGCCGACGTGGGCGTGATGATGGCTTTCGCGCAGAAAGTGATCATCGTGCCAGGCTATGGCATGGCGGTGGCCCAGGCCCAGCACAAGGTGTGGGAGCTGGCCAAGCTGCTGCAGGAGCGGGGCGTGACCGTTAAGTTCGCCATTCACCCAGTGGCAGGCCGGATGCCGGGCCACATGAACGTGCTGCTTGCGGAAGCGGGGGTCCCCTACGACGTGATCTACGACGAGTCCGAGATCAACGCAGAGTTCGACAACACCGACGTCGCCCTCATCATCGGCGCCAACGACGTGGTCAATCCGGCAGCCCGGACGGACAAGTCCAGCCCCATCTACGGCATGCCGATCCTGAATGCCGACAAGTCCAGGAACGTCATCGTCGTCAAGCGCGGCAAGGGCGCCGGCTTCTCGGGCATCGAGAACGGCCTGTTCTTTCTCGACAACACCCACATGCTCTACGGGGACGGGCAGGCCGTCGCTGCGGCCCTGATTCAGGCCGTCAAGGCGCTGTAGGAGGGTCGACCGGCGCCCTATCGCTGTCGATCCCACCTTCCGGCAGGCTGTCAAAAAAGCTATTCCATCCCTCGCTGGCGGTGTTTTCGTCCCCCAGAAACTCCAGGAACTCGACGAGTTCATCGCCAGCCTCGACGGTTGCCGCCGCCCCCGGGGCGACGCCGGGACCGGGTACGAGGCCCAGGAGGCAGAGCCACAGGCCGGTCGCCGCGTGCATCACTTCCTCATTTGCGGGCTGCCGGGTAGGGACGGGGTCGGGGCAGAACCCCGAAACCGTCGGGATTTAGCATACTGCCGCATTCTCCTGCGCCCGGAGGGCGGACAACGATTGGTCGCCACAGGGGTTGACAAAGCCCTCGGCAACCCCCTCTGAAACTCTCCCCGGGACCACACTTATGCACAATCCCTACGAAAGGTGCCATTTAGCGTTTTCTTCGCGCTCGAAACTTGAGAAGGTACTCATAACCCAATGAAATGTATGGTTAATAAATTTAGAGCAAAAAATGATCAGATTGTCATAACGGTTGACGAGACTGGCAGAAAGACCCCTTTGCCCCTGCTTGTCCACAGACTTATCCACAGGATCTGTGGATAAGTCTGTGGAGGGTGCCCAGATCCTGGAAGTGGCCGTTGCTGCGCCGCTGATGGGCCTCTTCGATTACCTCCCGCCGCCCGCTATGGCGTTCGAACTCCTGCCGGGCATGCGCGTCCGGGTGCCTTTCGGCAAGGGCACCCGGGTGGGCCTGCTGATGGGGCTCAAGGCCGGGAGCACAGTGCCCGAGGGGAAACTGCGCCAGGCGCTGGCAGTTCTGGATGCCGAACCGCTGTTGCCCGGTGACCTGCGGCGCCTGCTGAGCTGGGCATCGGCCTACTACCAGCACCCGCCCGGGGAGGTGCTTGCGGCCGCCCTGCCGAAAGCCCTGCGGGAAGGCCGGGAGCCAACGCGACGACGCAAGCTGAAGACGCCCCCGGCGGCGGCCGCAGAGCTGGCGAGCGCCGACGTTCCGCCGGTGCTCACCAATGAGCAGGGACGGGCCGTGGCGGCCGTCAACGCCGCAGCGGGCTTCCGCTGTTTCCTGCTGGACGGGGTGACCGGCAGTGGCAAGACCGAGGTCTACCTGCGCTGTATCCAGGAACGGCTGAACGCAGGCCAGCAGTCCCTCGTGCTCGTGCCGGAAATCGGGCTGACCCCGCAACTGCTGGAGCGCTTCCGGCGGCGCTTCCCGGTACCCATGGCGGTGCTGCATTCCGGGCTGGCGGATGGCGAGCGGCTGCGGGCCTGGACCGCGGCGCGGGACGGCACCGCCCGGATCGTCATTGGCACCCGGTCGGCCATCTTCACCCCACTGAAGCATCCCGGTTTGCTGGTGGTCGACGAGGAGCATGACGCCAGCTACAAGCAGCAGGATGGCTTTCGTTACTCGGCCCGGGACCTTGCCGTGTGGCGGGCGCGGGAGCTGGGCATCCCGCTGGTGCTGGGGTCCGCCACGCCAGCCCTGGAATCAGTAGAGAACGCGCAGAGCGGCCGCTACGAGCGCCTGGTGCTGGCGGAGCGGGCCGGTACTGCAGGCCAGCCCACGGCCCACCTCATTGACATGCGGACCCACCAGCCCCGGGACGGGCTGACCCAGCCACTGCTTGCTGCCATCCGCCGGCACCTCGCTGCGGATGGCCAGGTGCTCATCTTCCTCAACCGGCGCGGCTACGCGCCGACCCTGGTGTGCGTCGGGTGTGGCACGGTGATCAGCTGTGACCGGTGCGATGCGCGGATGGTTCTCCACCAGCAGCGGGGCCGGGTGACCTGTCACCACTGCGGGAGTGACCGGGCGGCGCCGGAGGACTGCCCGGCCTGCCACGCCGAACTCCGGGCCGTGGGCCAGGGTACCGAACGCCTGGAACAGGCCCTCGCCCGGGAGTTTCCCGCGCAGGCGATGGAGCGTATCGACCGGGACACCACCCGCCGGCGCGGCGAGATCGAGCGGCGTCTGGAGCGGGTCCATAGCCTTAAGGCGCGACTCCTGCTGGGGACCCAGATGCTCACGAAAGGCCATGATTTTCCCGGTGTCACCCTGGTGGGCATCGTCGATGTGGACCAGGGACTCTTCGGCACGGACTTTCGCAGCGCTGAACGCCTGGCCCAGACGTTCATCCAGGTGGCCGGTCGTGCCGGTCGTGCCGACCGTCCCGGGGAGGTTTACCTGCAGACCCTGTTTCCTGATCACCCCCTCCTCCGGGTGTTACTGGCGGACGGCTACGGCGCGTTCGCTACTCTGGCGCTGGCTGAGCGGCAGCAGGCTGGGTGGCCACCCTGGTCCTCCCTGGCACTGTTGCGCGCAGAAGCGACCGAGCGGCCGCTGGTCTTCTCGTTTCTGGAGTCGGCGGCAGCACTCGCACGAACCGCACTCCCGCCCGGCCTCCGCGTGCTCGGCCCCGCACCCGCACCCATGGAGCGCCGCTCCGGCCGCTACCGGGGACAACTGCTGCTGCAGGCCGACGCCCGGCGTGTTCTGCAGCGGTTCCTGCCGGACTTTCGCGCGGCGCTGACCGCGCTGCCGACCCAGCGACGCGTGCGCTGGAGCATGGACGTGGACCCGTCTGAATTGTTCTAGAATCCCGCGGGTTCCCGGGACCCGCTACGCGCCAAGATGCAGATCACCTCTCACATCGCGCAGGTTGTGCGCAAGGCACTCGACTGGCCAGTCGAGCGGACCGCCCAAATCGAAGCAGCGCTCACCGTGCCCCCGAATCCCGCCCTGGGCGACGTGGCCTTTCCCTGTTTCCAGCTGGCGAAGGAGCTCCGCTCGGCGCCCGGCGTGATCGCAAAAAACCTGGCCGCCAGGATTGTCCGGGACCCGATCATCTTAAGCGCCCGGGCGGAAGGCCCTTATCTCAACCTCTTTCTCGACCGGGCGAATGTCGCGGAACAGGTGCTGGGAGAGATTCGGGACCATCCGGAGGGCTTCGGCCGGCGTGACCTCGGCGGTGGCCGCACGCTGGTGCTGGATTTTTCGGCGCCGAACATCGCCAAGCCCTTCCATTTCGGGCACCTGCGCTCGACCAATCTCGGGGCAGATCTCGCCCGGATCTTCACCTTCGAGGGCTGGCGGGTCATCCGCAAGAACTACATCGGCGACTGGGGGACGCAGTTCGGCTTTGTGATCTGGGCCTGGCAGCAGTGGGGTGACGAGGCCGCCCTGGAAGCCCGGGCTATCGACTATCTGGTTGAGCTGTACATTCGGGCCAACCGGGACAGTGAGCAGGATCCGGGCGTGCGCGAGCAGGCGCGCAGCCTGTTCCTGCGCCTGGAGCAGGGCGACCCGGAGATCGTCCGGCTGTGGGAGCGTTTCCGGTCCCTCTCCCTGGAGGGCTTCCACCGCACCTACGACCGGCTCGGCATCGAGTTCGACTCCTACGACGGGGAGTCGTCGCTAAACGCCAAGGTCCAGCCGGTTATCGCCCGCTTCCTCAAGGCAGGCGTGGCCCGGGAGTCTCTGGGCGCCATCGTCGTCGACGTGTCGGACGTCATCGGCCGGGAAATTGCGCCCTGCATGCTGCAGAAGTCCGACGGTGCGTCGACCTACGCGGCGCGGGACTGCGCGGAGGCTATTGACCGCTGGGAGCGTTACCAGTTTGGCGCCAATGTTTACGTCGTCTCCCGGCAGGAGGACCACTTTGCCCAGGTCTTCGCCGCTCTGGGCAAGCTGGCCGTAGCGGAGCAGTGGCCGGTGAACTGGCCCGCACTCTGCGAGAACGTGAGCTTTGGCTACGTGCGCGGCATGTCCACCCGCAAGGGCGAAGCGGTGTGGCTGGAGGCCGTGCTGGACGAAGCCCGGGACAGGGCGGCCCGGTACCGGGAGGAGCGCTCAGCAGGCAACACTCGTGGACTGCCAGCGGTACCGCCCGCTGAGCTGGCCACCATCAGCGAGGCTGTGGGCCAGGCCGCGCTGCTCTACTTCGACGTCTCCTCCCGGCGGCTGACGGACGTGACCTTCGACTGGGACACCGTTCTGCAGTTCGAGGGCAATACCGGGCCTTATCTCCAGTACACCCATGCGCGCATGCATGGCCTGTTCCGCAAGGCCGTGGACGCCGGAGTGGCCACAACCGCCGCAGCGGGCGACCTCGCGCTGCTGGTCGCCGACGAGGAATGGGCTCTGGTGCAGAAGCTCCGCGGTTTTGGCCCCGCCGTCCAGCGCGGGGCCGAGCAACGGGAGCCCTTCGAGGTGGCTCACTACCTGCACGATCTGGCCAGTGTCTTCAACGCGTTCTACAACCGGCACGTCGTCCTGGACGAGGCCGACCCCGCCCGTAGCCGGGCCCGACTGGAGCTCGTTGGGAGGGCCCGCACCGCACTGGCAACCGGGCTGGGCCTGCTGGGGATTCGCCCGCTGGAGTACATGTAGTGGCGAAGGCCCCCAGCCGGCAGAAGCGCCGGCGCAATCGGCGCCGCGACTCCGCCAGCGTGTCCCGGGGAACCCTGGTGTTCTTGCTGCTGGCGTGTACCGCTTTGCTCGCGTGGCTTTTCCGGGCAGAACTGGACCAGATGCTGGGCGCCGGCGCGACCCGCGCGGCGCCAGCGGCCGCAGCAGCGGCGAAGGAGACCAGCAAGCCCGCGCGCCAGTCCGCCACGGAACCCAGGTCCCGGGCCCCAGAGGCCGCTGGGCGTTTCGAGTTCTACTACCTGCTGCCCGATGCGGAGGTAGACGTACCCGAGCAGCCCGCGGCGGCGCGCCCGGCAGCGCCGCCGCCCGTTTCCGTGCCCGGCGCCTACGTCGTCCAGGCCGGCGCCTTTCCGAGTCTCGCTGCCGCCGACAAGGTGAAGGTGCGGCTGGCCGCTCTTGGCGTCGTGTCCGAAATCCAGACCGCTGACGCCAACGGTGCCGTGTTCCACCGGGTGCGCATCGGCCCCATCGAAAATCTGGAAGAACTCAACCGCCTGCGGGCGCAGCTCCGCCAGAACGGCATCGACCATCAGGTGATCCCGATTGGCGAGTAGGGTCAGGCTGGCGACGCTGCCGACGGCCCTTGAAGCCTGCCCCGGTCTTGGCGCCGCCATCGGCGCCCCGGGCTTGCTGACCAAGCGGGACGACCTGGCAGGCGCGGAATACGGCGGGAACAAGGTCCGTAAGCTTGAGTACCTGCTCGGCGACGCCCTGGACCGCGGCTGCGATGCGGTCGTCACCTTCGGGGCTGCCGGGTCGAATCACGCCCTCGCCACCGCCATCTATGCGCGGCAGGTGGGTCTCACCTGCTGGGCTGTGCTTACCGACCAGGTCGAGACGCCCTGGGTGGCGAACACGCTGCGCTGGCATGGCTTGCTCGGCACGCGCCTCCTCCACGGGACGGGATTCGCCGCGACGGGCCTCGCGGCCGAGCGCCTCCGGGCGAGTCACCCCGCCGGTCCCCAGGCCCTGTACGAAGTACCCTGGGGCGGGTCGTCGCCCCAGGGCTCTCTGGGCTTCGTGGACGCCGGCACGGAGCTGGCCACGCAGCTTGCCGCTGCAGGACTGACGGCTCCGGTACGCGTGTACCTGCCCTGCGGGACGATGGGCAGCGTGGCGGGACTGCTGGCGGGGTTGGGTCGGGCGGGGGTGGCTGCGACGGTGGTGAGCGTGAAGGTGGTGCCCCAGAACGTGGTGGATGCAGCGGCTGTGCTGCAACTGACCCGCGAGACCGAGCGCCTGCTGCCGCCGCCGGCGCTGACCAGCGGCAAGAGGCACCGCGCGAGCCTGGAGTTTCGGCCAGAATTCGCCGGCGAGGGCTATGCCCTGCCGACGCCGGAAGCTCGGGAAGCTCTGGCCCTCGCCCGGGATCTGGCGGGCTTCAGTCTGGACACCACTTACTCAGGCAAGGCTCTGGCCTGTCTCATCAGCGATGCCCGGACCGGCCGGCTGGAGGGGCACATCCCGGTCTTCTGGCAAACCTGGAACTCCCGGCCCTACCCGGCGGAACTGGCGGCGGTGGACACGACGCGACTGCCAGCCGAGTTCCAGAAGTTCTTCGCGTAGGAGCGCCTTGAGGCGCGATCGCCGCCGGCACTTTTCAGGGGATCGCGCCTCAAGGCGCTCCTACTCTTTTTCGGTTATCTGCCGGAAATCGACGCCGAGGGCGCGGAGTTTCCGGTAGAGATGCGTGCGCTCCATGCCGACCCGCTTCGCCAGCAGGCCGACGCGGCCGCCCGACAACGCCAGCTGCTGCATCAGATAAGCCCGCTCGAATTTTTCCCGGGCCTCCCGCAGGGGCAGGCTGAGGAGATCCTGCTTCACCAGTGGTTCCGCAAGGCCGGTGGCCGGCACCAGTTGCTTCTCGAGTTCTGCCAGGCTGATTTCCTCCGGCCCCCCGGCCACCAGCAGGCGCCGCACGAGGTTGGTGAGTTCCCGCACGTTCCCCGGCCAGGGGTAATGGCGCAGACGGTTCTGTGCCGCCAGTCCGAAGCGGCGGAACGCCAGTCCATCCTCATCCACGAAGCGGTCGGCGGCATAACGCAGGAGTTCCGGCACATCCTCGTGCCGATCCCGGAGCGGCGGCACCCGCAACTCAAGTTCAGCGAGGCTCGCCAGCAGTTCCGGACGCACCAGACTGGCGCCCTCCGTGGCCAGCGAGCCGATGACCCGCACCTCCAGGGGCACCGGCACCGACTGGCCCAGCGGGACGTAACCGCCCTGCTCCAGGGCCCCGGCCACCAGGCGCTGCGCGCCGGCACTCAGGTCCTGCAGGTCCCGCAGAAAGAGCGTGCCGCCTGCCGCCTGGGCGAAGGCGCCGGGTTGCGCGGCTTCGCCCAGCCGGCTGCCGAACAGCAACGCTGCGGCGTTCTCCTCCGGGACAGAGGCCCCCACGAGCGTGATGAAGGGCCGGTGACCGCCACCCGCGAGGTCATGGAGATAGTGGGCGACCACCGTTCGGCCCGAGCCGGGTTCGCCCACGATCAGGGCCGGTTCGTGGCGTCGTGCGATGGTTGCCGCCTGCTCGCGCAGGGCCCGCATCAGCGGACTGCGGCCACCGGGGGCCAGCCGCTTCGGCAGGAGGGTGCGGGGCGCCGGGCGCCGGGGCTCGGGGGCCTTGTCGAGGGCCTTCTCGACGGTGCGCAGAAGTTTGGCCAGCGACAGTGGCTTCTCCACAAAGTCGACCGCGCCGAGCCGCGTGGCTTCGACGGCAGTTTCGACGGTGCCGTGGCCCGAGAGGATGACCACGGGACAACGGGGCGCCCCTTCCCGCGCCCACTCGCGCAGCAGCGTAATGCCATCCACATCGGGCATCCAGACGTCCAGCAGAATGAGGTCTGGCCGTGCGCGGCCAACTTCGACCCGGGCAGCAGCGGCATCCGCGGCTACGCTGACCGCGTAGCCCTCGTCCTGCAGGATGTCGCTGATGGTGGTGCGAATGTCGGCCTCGTCGTCGACCACGAGGATGTGTGCGGCTGTCATGCTCTTTCCCTCCGGTTCTCCGCCAGGTTCACCAGCGACTCGCTCAGTGCATCGCGGATGACTGCCCGGACGGGCAGCCGCACGACAAGACGGGCCCCCCGGTCTGGCAGGTTCTCGGCAGCCACGGTGCCACCATGTTCCTCCACCAGCTTCTTCACAATGGCCAGTCCCAGCCCGGTGCCCTTTTTCTTGCTGGTTACATAAGGCTCGAAGAGGCGGGCCAGCACCTCGGCATCGATACCCGGCCCGTTGTCCGTCACCGTGAGCTCGGCAAACTGGCGTTCCCCGTCGACGACGCTCCGTGTCCCGATTTCCACGACAGCCTCAGGTTGCCCCTCCAGCGCTTCCTGTGCGTTGCGGATGAGGTTGTGCAGCAGTTGCCGGACGCGCACTGCATCGGCCTCCACTTCGAGATCATCCTCCAGCACGAGCTGAACCGTCGGCTGACCTTCCTGGGCCCGGTAGAGCCAGGCGACCTCCCGAACCAGCTGGCTCAGGTCCACCCGGGCCACGGTCACTGCGGGTGCGCGCGCGTACTCGCTGAACGCGTTGACCATATCCCGCATGGCTTCGACCTGCTGGACGATCGTGTGCGTCGAACGATCGAGCACCTGGCCGTCCTCCTCGTCCATGGTGGGGAGGTAGCGGCGGCGGATCCGTTCGGCAGCCAGCCGGATTGGTGTCAGGGGATTCTTGATTTCGTGGGCCAGCCGCCGGGCGACCTCGCCCCAGGCCGCTTCGCGCTGAGCCTCGAGCAACTCCGTAACGTCATCGAAAACGATGATCACCCCGCAGCGGATATCCCCGGCCACCAGGTCAGCAGTCCCGGTGCCGTCGCCGGGTAACGGGGAACTGGCGCAGTTCAGGATGCGCCGGGCACCCTCCGTGCGGAGCACGATCTGGCCCCGCCACTCGCGCGGCTCGCCCTCCAGATGGGGCCGGCAGGCAGCAACAAACTGGTCGGGGAGCGGGCCCGTGGCGGTGATCTCGTCCAGTGAGGCCCCGGTTCTTGAGGCCAGATCCACGCCGAGGATGGCGCCGGCCGCGTCGTTGGCAATCCGGATACGGTGCTCCGGGCCGATGGCAATGACGCCGGTAGAGAGCCTGGCCAGGATCGTCGCCAGGTTGGCCCGCTCCCGCTCGAGCTGCTGCTGACTGGTCCGGCTTTCCTCCCGGGCCCGGCCGAGGCGTTCGAGCATGCCGTTGAAGGAATTAATGAGGAAGCCCACTTCGTCGGCACTGCCGGGCGGGAGCCGGGTGTCGAAGTCCCCCTTCGCGACGGCTTCGGTCCCCGCCGCGAGAGACTCGATCGGCGCGGCCAGCCGTCGCGCCAGGTAGAAGGCGCCTGCGGCGGCGGAGGTCAACGACAGCAGCAGCACCAGGGAGAGCGTAACCGTCAGGTTGTCCTTGAGGGGCCCCCGCAGGAACCGCAACTCGGTATAGCGGGTGTACGTGTCCTGCACGGCATCCGCCAGGCGTCCCTGCCGGTCACTGATCGGAAACACCGCCTGCAGATAGCGCTGGCCTGGCAGGGACAGGTCGGCAGGCATCACCACCGCGGTCCGCACCTGATAGCGGGCGCTGCCCTGGGGCTCCAGCGCCACGAACCGCTGGTTCAGCCCCAGCTCGTTCAGGGCGTCTTCGGACAGGCTCGGCGGCAGAGTCCCGGTGCGGGAACTGGATGACGCGACGCGCAGCCCGGCGGTGAACACGGTCAGCTCGTCAGCCCCGGCATCGGCGCGCAGCACACTGAGGGCGCGGGACAGCGCGTCACCCTCCAGATTGCCCAGCGCTGCGGCGAGGGCGCTGGTCTGCTGCAGGCGGGACGTCGCCTGAACTTCCAGTGATTCCCGGCTCATGCGCAGGGCTGAGGACAGCTCCTGTTCAAGGTCCGAGTCGAACCAGCTGTCGATACCGCCGTTCACAAACTGCAGGGCAAAGAAGTAGACGACCAGCAGGGGGGCCAGCGTGAGACCAACGAACATCGCGACGAGGCGGGCCCGCAGCCGCGCCCCCGGCGCCCGGCGCCGGTAGGCCCGGACCAGCTGGAACAGGTTGACGATGATCAGGCCGAGCAGGGCGGCCGCCGCGAGGGCATTCACCGCCAGGATGAGCACGTGCCGGCGGCCAAAATCGGCCGGGCTCGATGCGTAGCGTCCCAGCATGACCAGGGCGGCGATGCCCAGCAGCACGCCACCCGTGGCCACGGTAACGGTCGCGTAGCGTCTGACGACGCGGCCGACCGCGCCGTTCACAGGGCCTGGCCGGTGCGCAGGTTCCACCGGTACCACTCGCTTTCGAGAGTGAAATCATCGTCCCAGAAGGCCAGCATGCGCAGCGGCCCCGGGAGCTGTTGCTGGTCAAGCACGGCGCGGAGCCGCGCCTGGTAGTCCTTGTCTTCCTCAATGAGCGCTGCATCGATGAGAGGCAGGGCCGTGATCCGGCCCAGATCATTCAGCGCCGCAAAGAGCGTGGTGTGCGCCCGCTGGTCGCCGCTGTTCTTGTTGCGCACCAGATAGCCGCGGGAAAGCGGCTGCCAGGACAGTTCGAAGTACTGGCGCAGGGCTGCTACTTCCACATCAGGCAGCCATTTCCTGTTTTCCGTCACTTCGACCTGCAGGTCGAAGGTGAGGGGTATGCCGCTCTGGAGGGCGTCCAGCGTGTCCCGGTTAAGGCGGTAGTCGATGCGGGCGGCGAGGTACCAGACGCCGGCATCGAGGCGGGTGCTCGCGTTGCGGATCTCGGGGCCCGTTTCCTGGGCCTGCAGGGCCCCCGCGCACAGCAGGCCAACGAGGGCAGCCAGTGCCGCAAAGGGGCCAAGATGACGACTGGTTTTTTTCTGCACGTCAGTGGTATCCCGGGCGCAGCGTGGTGGGCGGGCTCAGCCGGTTCCCAGCTCCCTGGTGCCTGGTGCCTGGTGTCATTAGAGCATAGTAGAAACCGTCGGTATCCCGCTCCCCGGGCAGCAGCTGCAGCCCAGGGTGGGGCGTGCCTGACTCGAGCCTGGCCGGGACCTCCGCCAGGAAGCGGGCCACCTGCGCCTGATTTTCCGCCCGCAGTAACGAGCACGTGCTGTACAGGAGGCGGCCCTCCGGCTTCAGCAGGGGCCAGAGTCGCTCCAGCAGCAGGCGCTGGCGGCTGACCAGCGCCGGCAGGTCCGCGGCCCGGCGCAGCAGCTTGATGTCCGGGTGCCGACGGATCACCCCGGTGGCCGTACAGGGGGCGTCCAGAAGAATACGGTCGAAGGGCCGGCCATCCCACCAGGTGGCAGGCTCCGCCGCATTACCGGCCAGAACCGTTGCCCGCTGCCCGAGCCGCCGCAGGTTGCTGGCGACCTGGGTGAGCCGTTCTGCCGAGATATCCAGTGCTGTAAGGTCGAGTTGGCCACCGGCGTACTCGAGCAGGTGGCCGGTCTTGCCGCCCGGTGCCGCGCAGGCATCGAGCACGCGCATCCCCGGCTCCGGCGCCAGCAGGTGGGCGGCCAACTGGGAAGCGGCGTCCTGAACACTGACCAGTCCGTCGGCAAAGCCCGGGAGGCGCTGTACCGGCAGGGCAGCTTCGAGCTTCAGGGCGTCCGGAAACCCCTCCAGCCGCGTCGCCCGCAAGCCAAGCTCCGTCGCGATCCGCGCTGCGTAATCGCTGACGCTGGCCCGGTTCCGGTTCACCCGCAGCCAGAGCGGCGGGTGCTGTTGATTCGCGGCGGCAATCTGCTGCCAGTGCTCCGGCCAATCCTTGCGCAACTGGTCAAGGAGCCAGGCGGGATGGGAATGCCAGGCCGCCGGCTCTGCGCGAAGCCGGTCAAGCAGCGCGGGCGCTTCCCGCTGGTAGCGGCGGAGGGTGGCGTTCACGAGCCCGGCCGCCCGCTCCTGGCCGAGCAGCCGGGTGGCCTCAACCGTCGCAGAGACGGCCGCATGATCCGGCTGTTCCGGATCCGCGAGCTGGAAGAGCCCCACGGAGAGCAAGGCCTCCAGCGTGCAGTCTCCGCCTTTCAGTGGTCGATCGAGAAGGGCCTGGAGCAGGGCGCGGTGCCGGTGGTGACTGCGGACGGCGCCGAAGGCCAGGGCCCGCACCTGGGCGCGATCCCTGTCCGGCAGGGAGCGCACCCCGGGATCAGTCCCGGCGAGGAGAACCTCCAGGGCCGCATCGAGGGTCTGGCCCCGGGCCAGAACGCCCGCCACAGCGCGAGCCGCGAGGGCCCGGGTCAGCCCACCCGCGCTCATGCCCTGCCCAGCATCAGCCGAGCACTTTGCCGACCAGCGCGCGGCCCCGGGCAAAGTCCGCGCCTGCCACCCGCTGACGGCCGGACAGCTGGACGGTCCGGAGCCACAGTTGCCCCCGGCCGGTCTGCACGAGGATCCCGCCGTTGTCCGTGGCGACGATGGTGCCGGGCACGCCGTCAACCGCGCGGCCGTCGGCAGCGGGCTCACTGGCGAAACAACGCAACTGCTGGCCGTCCAGCAGCGTCTCGGCGACGGGCCAGGAGCTGAACGCACGCACCCGGCGGGCGAGCTCGGCAGCGGGCGTCTGCCAGTCGATCCGGGCCTCCGCTTTGTTGATGCGGCCCGCGTAGGTAACGCCCGCGTCGGGCTGGGGCGTAGGGGTCAGCTGACCGGCGAGCAGCGGCTCGAGAAGCGTTGCCAGGGTGTCGGCGCCCAGCAGGGCGAGGCGGGCCTCCAGCTCAGCGGCCGTTTCGTCACTGCCGATAGTCAGCCTTGCGGTGGCATAGACGGGCCCTAAATCCAGCCCGGCCTCGAGCTGCATGATGCTGACCCCGGTTTCGGCATCGCCCGCCAGAATGGCCGCCTGGATCGGGGAGGCGCCCCGCCACCGGGGCAGCAGCGACGCGTGCACGTTGACGCAGCCCCGGCGCGGCAGGGCCAGGACGGCGGCTGGCAACAGGAGGCCATAGGCCACGACGACGATCAGGTCCGGCGCCAACGCCCGCAGCTCTGCCTGAGCGACGTCAGTCTTGAGGCTTGAGGGCTGGAGCACCGGGATCCCCAGGGCCAGGGCCAGTTGCTTGACGGGCCCCGGGGCCACCGTCCGGCCCCGGCCGGCGGGGCGGTCGGGCTGGGTCAGCACCGCAACGGGCAGGTGGCCGAGATCGGCCAGGCGCTGGAGCGTGGGAGTGGCAAAAGCCGGCGACCCGGCAAGGACCACGCGACCGTTCAGATGACTGGCGTCCGGTCGCGGGACGGACCCGGCGCGGTCGGCTTCGCCGCGCCGTCCTGACGCCGGGCCTTGGCTGCTTTCTTCTTCAGGCGCTGCCGTTTCAGTTCCGAAAGATAGTCGACAAACAGCTTCCCCACGAGGTGATCCATCTCGTGCTGGATGCACACGGCGAGCAAGCCGTCCGCCTCGAACTCAATGGTCTTGCCGGTGGTGTCCAGGGCCCGGACGCGGACGCGGGCAGCCCGCTCCACCCCTTCCGTAACGCCCGGCACCGACAGGCAGCCCTCATCGCCGGTCTCAACCCCTTCCCGGGCGAGGATCTCCGGATTGATCAGCACGTGGGGCTGGTCCCGGGTGTCCGAGATATCGATGACTATCAGACGGATGTGGCGGTCCACCTGGGTGGCGGCCAGACCAACGCCAGGGGCCGCATACATGGTTTCCAGTATGTCCGCCGCCAGTTGCCGGATCTCCCCCGTGACCGCCGGCACGGGGGAGGCCGTAATCCGCAGCCGGGGATCGGGGTACTCAAGGATTTTCAGGAGCGCCATGGTGCGAGCTTCACAGTTTGGCCATAAGTGCTATGTAAGTGGCTTGATTTTATGCTACATCTGCTGCCGCTTGGCTTCAGAGTTCAGGCTCGGGTTGGGTTTTCCGGGCGCACAGTTTAAAGCATGGAGTCCCCATGAAAATTTTCCGGAATGACGGCCGGTCGGCCGCTGCGTTGCTCCTGTGTCTGGCGCTGGCAACGGGCGCTGGCGGCCTGGCTGCGCAGCAGGGGGGTGGGATTCCTTTGAACCCCTCCCATCCCGACAGTTATGTCGTGAAGCCGGGGGACACCCTCTGGGGGATCTCCGGCATGTTCCTCCGGGATCCCTGGTACTGGCCGGAAATCTGGTACGTGAACCCCCAGGTTGAGAATCCGCACCTGATCTTCCCCGGCGACGTCCTTACCCTGGTCTACGTGGACGGGCAGCCCCAGATTCGCAGCAGCCGCGGTGGTAGCGCCGCGGCCAGCGCGACGGACCGCCTTTCACCCCGGATCCGGGAAGAGCAATTGACCGCGGCGATCGACACCATTCCCTACGAGGCGATTGGGCCGTTCCTGGGCAAAGGCATGGTCCTCGCCAAGGATGAGATTGACCGCCTGCCCCACATCGTCGCTCTCCGGGACAACCACCTGGTCGGCGCCTCCGGCAACGACGTCTACGTCCGCGGCGCGACGGGCAACGAGCAAACCCTCTATAGCGTGGTCCACATTGGCGACAAGCTGGTGGATCCGGACGATGGTGCGGTCCTGGGTTATGAAGGCATCTTTGTCGCGGCTGGGCAGTTCCGCCGGGCCGGCGATCCCGCCACTCTGGTCCTCAGCAATTCCCAGCGGGAAGCCCTGAAGGGTGATCGCCTGGTTCCTCAGGCGCCACCACTCCCCATGCAGTTCGAGCCCCGGGCCCCCGACCGGCCTGTTGAGGGCCGCATCGTGCATGTCTCGGGCGAGGTGACCCAGATCGGTCAATACGAAGTGGTGGTGATCAATCGCGGTACCCGGGACGGACTCGTGCCCGGCAGCGTGCTGACCGTGTGGCAGGTTGGCGACCGGGTGACGGATCGCGTCGATTCCGGCCTTTTGGGCCGGAAAGTGCAGTTGCCGGACGAGCGCGCGGGAACTCTAATGGTCTTCAGGTCTTACGACCGCCTCAGCTACGCCCTGATCATGGAAGCTGAGGCCCCGATCCACGTTCTCGACAAGGTCCGTAACCCGAGCTGACCCTCCCGCGTTCGCCCTTCCCCAGCCGGGCAGGGTCCTGCGGCGAGCCGCAGGAGCCATGGTGCCCGCCAGTAACCGGCCTGACAGTTCCGACGTCCAGTTGCTGACGCCCGGGGATGCCGCTTACCCGGCTCTGCTCCGGGAGATTCCGCGACCGCCACCCCAGTTGTTCATCCGCGGCGCCGTGGCGGCCCTGTCCCTGCCCCAGCTCGCCATTGTTGGCAGCCGCAACGCGACGCCGGCTGGCGCCGAGACCGCCCGGGACTTTGCGTCTCACCTGGCTGCCCGGGGCTTCTGCATCACGAGCGGTCTGGCGGAAGGCATCGACGCGGCCGCGCATCGCGGCGCCCTGGCCGTCCGGGGCCGGACGATAGCGGTGTGCGGCACCGGCCCGGACATCGTGTATCCCCGACACCACGAGGGGCTCGCCGCCGAGATCATCGCGACGGGCGGCGCCATCGTTTCCGAATTCGCCCCGGGGACCGCCGTGCACCGCGGGAACTTTCCCCGGCGCAACCGGCTGATCAGTGGCCTGGCCGTCGGCACCCTGGTTGTGGAGGCTGGCGTGCGCAGCGGCGCACTGATCACCGCACGCCATGCCCTGGAGCAGGGCCGGGACGTCTTCGCGATTCCGGGATCCATACATAATCCCGTCGCCCGGGGCTGCCACCGCCTGATCCGCAACGGCGCCAAGCTCGTGGAAACAGCGGCCGACATCGTGGAAGAACTCGCCAGCCTGCTGGCCGCGCTCGGCCTGGAAGACCCACCGGAACGCCTCGGCTCAGCGGCGGAAGCGACTGAAGGCCCAGCAGAAACTGACGCAGAGTACGCAGGATTGCTGGCCGCAATGGCCTGGGATCCGGTGGACGCAGACACCCTCGTCGCCCGCTCCGGATTGACGATCGGGGACGTTTCCTCCATGCTTCTGCTGCTTGAATTGCAGGGTTCGGTGCGGGCACTCTCGAGTGGCCGCTATCAAAGGGCAGGAAAAAAAGGGAGCGTCGGCCCATGAGCGATACCGTTCTCGACGTGCTCCTTTACCTCTTCGAGGCCTACTCGGAGCAGGAACCGCCCGACTATAAACCGGGGGCCGCCGATCAGGATGTCCTCCGGGAAGAACTGCTGAAGGCGGGGTTCGGCGAGCCCGAGGTGGACAGCGCACTGGACTGGCTCGACGGCCTGGGCGAGACCAGCGCGCCCTTTGCCGGTGTGCCGGGCGACCGCTCTATCCGGGTCTACAACGAAGTGGAATTGCGCCGCCTCGACCTCGAGTGCCGGGGTTACCTGTTGTACCTGGAGCAAATCGGTATCCTCTCCCCCGCGCAGCGCGAGGTGGTCATCGATCGGCTGATGGCGCTGGGCTCCGGGACCGTCGA
>SHZI01000034.1 GCA_009692345.1 Gammaproteobacteria bacterium
GTACCCCGGGATGCGAAGTCCAACGCAACACTGGAGTGGGAAGCGGCGGCCCTGGCCCGGGTCGATAAGGCGCCGAGCTTCGTCCAGCTGATGATCATCAAGAACTCTGAGGCAGCCGCCAGGGCGAATGGCAGCAATTTTGTAACGGTCAAACTCCTGGACGAGCTCCAGGCCAAACAGGGAAAATGAAATGTCGAACAGCAAAGACCTCAGCGGCAAAGTCGTGATCGTCACTGGTGGGACCATGGGCATCGGCTTTGGCATGGCAACCCGGCTCGCCAAGCACGGCGCCAGTGTTGTCATTACCAGTCGCAACAGCGACAGCGGTGCAGCAGCCCTGACGCGCCTGCGGGAGGCCGCCGGCTGTGAACCTGGCCAGGTGGCCTACCTGCAGATGGACATCACGAGCGAAGGGGATAACGAACGTCTCGTGGCCTTCGCCGTGAAGAGCTACGGCCGTCTCGACGCAATCATCAACAACGCAGTCTTCCCCGGCGACTTCCAGCTGCTTGCTGATGAGTCTCTGGAGAGTTTCGAGCGGGTGATGCGCACCAACGTCACCGGCACTTACCTCGGTATGCGCTTTGCGATCAGGCAGTTCCTGGCCCAGGGGGCGAAAACGGGCGACAACTACTCAATCATCAATATCAGTTCAGGCGCAACCCGGGACACCGGGTTGCGCATGGCACCTTACATTGCGTCGAAGCTGGCAGTAGAAGGCCTCACCCAGGCGGCAGCCCTGGAGTATGGACGCCAGGGCATACGCATCAACACCCTCCTGTTCGGGGTTTTTGAGACCGAGAAGGCGCAGCAGATGCACGCCGCGATGCCCGCCTTCCTGGAGAAGAACGCCGCCAAACATCATGTAGGTCGCCTTGGTGATCCGGAACACGATGCGGGCGAGGCTGCGGCTTACCTGATCTCCGACCGGAGTTCTTTTGTCACGGGTGCCACGCTGCGTATCGATGGCGGTATGTGCCTCTAGCGAGCCGGTGGAGCGGTACCGGGCGACACCATCCGCCGCCTTCAGGCCTGGTGAGTACTGTGGAGATCTCTCGCCAATGAAGATCGCGGTGACTGCCGCCTCTGGCCGGCTAGGTCACGCCACGCTGCGCTGGCTGTCGGGTGGTATTGGTGCCAGCGATGTGGTTGCCGTAGCCCGCCAGCCCGAGAGGGTCCTGATCCCGGGCATCGAGGCCCGTGCTGGCGACTACCACTCCCTGGACAGCATGCGGGTGGCACTCCGCGGTATCGACACCGCAATCATGATTTCCGCGCCGGTGGCGGGAGGTAGCGAGCGGATTACCCTGCACCGGAATGCGATCGAGGCGGCCCGCCAGGCGGGGGTGCGTCGTGTCCTGTTCACAAGCATCATTGGCAACGGGGGCGAGATGGCCACGCTGTTCGCCGCGACCCAGCGGGTCAATCGTCAGACTGAGGCTGACCTCCAGGCCTCCGGACTGCAATGGGTCATCGGCCGCAATGCCCTCTACCTGGAACTGGACCTGCTCCAGATGCGGAAAGCCCGGGAGACGGGCGTGTACCGTAATCCTGCCGGAACTGGCCGCTGCCCGTACCTGACCATTGACGAAATTGCCTTTGCCTACGCAAGGCTTGCGGCGGACAAGAGCCAGACAGGCCAGATCTACAACATCACGGGCGAGGCTCTGACCCAGGCGGAACTGCTTCGGGAGGCCGGCGTGGTGTTCGGCCTGGATGTCCGCTACGAAACCCAGAGTGACGACGCGTCTATCGCCAGATTTCGCGAGCTCATGCCTGAGCGGGGCGAAGCGGTCGCCCACATGCTCACTGGCTGTTTCCAGAGTATCCGGGCCGGGGCCTTCGACGTACCGTCGCACTTCCAGGCGGCGGCCGGAAGACCCGCCAGGAGCGTGCGCGAGCTGATGCAGGATGTTGCTGTGGCTGAGGCAGCGTTATCCCCGGGAACCACGCCATGAGCACCATCCTGATCACCGGCGCGAACCGGGGTATCGGGCTTGAACTGGTCCGCCAGTACGCCGGCCTGGGCTGGAAGGTGTTGGCCACTGCCCGGGATCCAGCGGGTGCCACGGAGCTTGTAGCTCTGGCCAGGGCAGACCCGAAGATCATCATCGAGAAGCTGGACGTCACCGATCACGCTGGCGTTGATGCCCTGGCGCTCAAGCTCAAGGATCAGCCCCTCGACGTCCTGCTCAGCAACGCCGGCAAGACCCCGCGTTACACGTCCGCCATGCAGGGCGCAGGGACGATTGACTACGAGCAGGCGCTGCACAGCTACAAGGTCAACGCGCTGGGGCCCGCCAAGCTCGTGTCAGCCTTCCTGCCCCTGGTGCAGAAGTCCGGCCAGAAGAAGATTGCAGTGATTTCCAGCAAGGCCGGCTCCTTCGTCGAAGGCCCACCCATGTCGATGATGTACGAGTACCGCGCGAGCAAGGCCGCACTGAACATGATCGTGCACACGCTAGGCTTCGAGACAGCGAAGATGGGCGTGGTCATCGCCGCCATCTCTCCCGGGTCAGTGGCCACCAGGCCCGTGGAAGGCGAACTTGGCTACGGCACCAACACCAGGCAGGCGTACACCATTTCCCCCGCGGAGAGCGTGGCGGCAATCATCAAGGTCATCGCCAGCCTGACACCAGACCAGAACGGCGTATTCCTCGACTACAAGGACGGGCGGGTGATTCCTTGGTAGCAGGAACGCCTCGGGGCGTGACCGGATCTCCGGCGCAACTGAAAGTCGGGCCAGTCCTGCTGGCCGACGGCGTCCGGAAATTCAATTTCTGGACGTTCATGTACGCGTCGTTCATCTGCGTTGGCATGCTCGCGGGCATGAACTTCCTGCAGAGCTACGTCCTGACCGAGCATCTGCACATCCCGGCGAACGAGGTGGGCGCGGTATCCGGCGCTCTCGCTTTCTGGACCGAGATCGTCACGATCCTCCTGATCGTGCCCTGCGGCATGATCTCCGACCGTATCGGCCGCCGGCCGGTGCTGGTCGCAGGCATCCTGTTTCTGGCCCTTGGCTATGCACTTTTTCCCTTTGCCAGCGGTATCGGTGAACTGACCCTGTACCGGATGGTCTTCGCCGTTGGGGCGGCGGCCGTGTCGGCACTGATTGCAACCGTGGGTAACGACTACACCAGCAATGCGTCCCGCGGCCGGCTGTTCGGTTTTGCCGGCGTCATGAACGGCCTCGGGGTGATTTTCATGAGTGTGGTGATTGCCGCAATTCCCGCTGCGCTGACAGCGCGGGGCGTGGCGCCCGTCACTGCAGGCATTGCCATGTTCCTGACGGCAGCAGGGCTGTGTGTAATGGCGGCAGCCATCTTCAGCCGCGGCCTCAAGGGTGGTGTGCCGGTGACCACCATGTCGCCCCCGCCGCTCAGTTCGCTGCTCACCAGCGGGCTCCGCGCCGCAGCCAATCCGCGCATCGCCTTGTCCTATGGGGCCGCCTTTACCGGGCGCTCGGATAACGCCGTCAAGGGCATATTTGTCTCGCTGTGGGTAATCCAGGTGGCGCCACTGACGGGCCTCTCCACGTCAGATGCTCTGGCGGGCGCCGGCAGGCTCATGGCCATCATGGGTCTGGTGATCCTGCTCTGGACACCCCTTTTCGGGCTGATCCTCGACAGGGTGAACCGGGTGACGGGGTTAGCTGTTGCCATGGGGCTGGCCGGTCTGGGCTACTCCTCGATGGGCTTTGTTGAGGAGCCGCTAGCGGCAAGGAACCTCCCCCTGTTTGCTCTTCTCGCCATGGGCCAGGGCAGCGCGATCATTGCGTCAGTCACGCTGGTGGGTCAGGAAGCGCCGGCCAGGGAACGCGGGACCATCGTGGCTACCAGCGGCTTGTTTGGCGCTTTCGGCATTCTCATTGCGGCGGTTGTTGGCGGGCGGCTCTTCGATTCGATCGGGCCCTCTGCGCCGTTCGTGATGCTCGGGTTGTTTCAGCTGGTGCTATGTCTGGTGGCGGTGGTCGTGCGGCTCAAGTCGCCCGGTGGCGCTACAACAGCTCGGGGGTCGCTATAACGACAGGCTGTCCGGTCTGGTCGATGGTCCCGGACACCGTCAAGATTTCCGGGCACCTGCCCCGGCAGGTGGTTGTCTCCCGCTCCGGTTGCTACTCTAGAGGCTGGGGTAACGGCGCTGGTGGGAGACGCTCATGACGGACGGCGTGCTGATTCTTGGTGCGAGCCGGGGTACCGGGCTCGAAGTGGCGCGCCTGCTGGATCGGCGGGGCGACGCTGTGACCGCCTTCGTGCGCCCCACCACGGACATGGCGGCGTTGCTGCAGCTCCGGGTCCGGTTGTTTCGCGGCGATATCCTCGATGCCACGTCGGTGCAGGGCGCCCTGGCCTCCGGCAGCTTTCGCGCCCTTATCGACACCGTGGGTGGCCGGCGGGGCGAGCCCCGGCCGGACTACCACGGCACCCGCAATCTGGTGGATGCGGCCCGGGCCGCCGGCGTGCCCCGCTTCATCCTCGTCACGGCGATCGGTTGCGGTGACAGCCGCGGCGCGGTGGGGCCCCGGGTCATCGAGTTTCTCGGGCCTGTTCTGGAGGAGAAGACCCTCGGCGAGAACTACCTGATGGCGAGCGGTCTCGACTACACCATCCTGCGTCCCGGTGGCATGACGCACGATCCCGCCAGCGGCACGGCCATCCGGACGGAGGACCGCCAGGTCATGGGGATGATCAGCCGGGCCGACCTCGCGCGACTGGTGGTGGACTGCCTGGATGAGCCGCTCAGCATTGGCAAAGTTTTCCACACGGTGGACCCCGGGATCCGGCAGGAGGCGCCCCTGCAGCGGGGCCAGGGCTTCCCGGGGGGACCCGTCCAGTGAGCGGCGTCCCGCAACTTTCCCTGCCCGGGCCGGCCCGGTGAATCCGCGTCACCGGCAGGGGCGAAACCCGGCTTAAGGGAAGTTTCGGCAGACCGAACAGAACTATGGCCATGGCCAGAGCGCAACCAGCCCACGGCATTGCCTTTGCCGGCGACCTCCTCGAGCGCAGCGCGTCGGGCTACGCGGGCGTCGCCGCCACCCTCATGGTGGAACGGGATCCCAGCCTGCAGGAGCGGCAGGGACCGACCGCACTGACGGCCTGGCGCTCCCATCTCACCCAGCGGGTGCTGGAACTGGCGGCGGCCGTGGTGGCGGGTGAGCCGCGGCTGTTCACGGGCCGCGTCACCTGGTCCCGCAAGGCGTTCAAGGCCCGGGGCCAGGCCGATCTGGATCTGCGCAACAGCATCCAGGCACTCCGGGATACCCTGGCCGAGCGGTTGCCCGAGCCTGCTCTGGGCCTGCCGGTTGACTACGTGGACGCCGCGCTCGCGCTGCTGGCGCTGCCCGCGCCGTCACCGGATCCGTCGGAGCTGGATCCCCGGCGGCCCGCCGATCGCCTCGCTCTGGATTACCTCCAGAAGATTCTCGAGGGCAATGTGGCCGACGGCATCGAACTCGTCACAGTGGCTGCCAGCGGCGCTCTGGGTGCCAGGGCCGCGTATACCGACGTGCTGCTCCCTGCCCAGCGGGAGGTCGGCCGGCTCTGGCATGCCGGTGAACTCAATATCGCCGAGGAGCACATGGTTACCGCTGCCACCCAGCGCGCCATGGCGGTGGTCGCCAGCCAGGCGCCGAAGCAGCCGCCCAACGGGCGCACCGTGGTGGTGGCGGCGGTCGCCGGCAATGTGCACGACATCGGTCTGCGGGCGGCTGCCGACCTGTATCAGATCGCCGGCTGGCGCGTGATTTTTGTCGGCTCGGACATTCCGCTGCAGGACTTGCCGACGATGCTCGCGTTCTTCGAGGCTGATCTCCTCATGCTGGGCGCAACCCTGGGCACGCACATTCCGCGGGTGGCTCAGGCCATCCGTTCCATCCGCGAGCGCTGCGAGCGGCCGGTGCGCGTGATCGTTGGCGGTGCTGCCTTCGACGAGGCGGAGGATCTCTGGGAGAAGGTAGGCAGCGATGGTTACGCCGCCACCATCGACAAGGGCCTTGAAGTGGGTGCCCGGCTGGTGGGCCTGCAGGATGCCTAGGCTGCGGGCACTGGGCCTGCCCGCACGGGTCTTTCTGCTCCTGGCGGGGGCTTCGGCTGTTGCCGCGCAGGGTGACGGGGCCTGCGCGTTCAGGAACAGCACCCGGAGCACGGGTTAAGCCGGTAGTCTCTAGGTGTCACCCCACTGGGCCAGCTTCGTTCCGTAGAGCCGATCGACTGCCGCAAAGACGTTGGGTTCGTCCTTCTCGAGCAGCGCCCGGTTAGTCGGCGGGAAATTGTCCCGCCCACCTTCTTCCGGCCACTGCATCGTGGCGTCGATGATGATCTTGCTCGTCCGGCCCTGCACGGGCTGGCTGGGATCGGTGACGATGCCCTGCAGGTCCTTGATGATCTCCGTGGCCGGCGATGGCTGCCACCGGGAGCCCAGCGCAAACATGATCTGGGTGCGATCCATCACGTCGATGTCCTTGTCCACCACGATCACCACCTTGGCAATCGGATTGCGATCGGCCACCGCGTGCCCGGCTTTCAGACCCTGACCGGGGCCGTTCTTGTCGATACTGACGATGTAGACGCCCATGACGTCCTGGGGCTGGTAGGACTCCACCAGATTGGGGACTCCGCGCCGGATGAAGTAGTCGGACAACGCATCCTGGGGGGCGGTGACCATGCCCCGCTGCATGCCCGTGTACATGTTGACTACCCAGGGATCCCGGCGGTGCGTGACCGCTGTGACATTCAGGTAAAAGTTGGCCTGCTTGGCGGGACCCATGTAACCGAACATCTCGCCGAACGGGCCTTCGGGCAGGCCCTGGCCCTGGAGCGGCACTTCACCCTCGATGATCATCTCGGCGTTGGCGGGGACCAGCAGATCGTTGGTCTCCGACTGCACCACCGCCAGGGGCTTGCCGCGGAAGCCGCCCGCCACTGCCAGTTCGTCCACCGGCTTGTCGCCAAACCTTGGGGCGACGCGGGTGCAACTGATGAACCAGACCACCGGGTCCTGGCCCAGCACGATCGAGACCTTCGCGACGGCCGCGCCCCGCGCCTTGGCCGCCATCAGCATCTTCCAGCCCGACTGATTGGGTTCCGGATTGAGCCCCAGCAGGCGGGGCCCCTTCAGCTGGCAGCGATAGGTGCCGAAGTTGTTGCCCATCACCGGGTCGTGGGTGAATACCGACGTGGCATTGATGTAGCGGCCTGCATCGACCGGGTTGGTCTGGATGAAGGCAAATTTCGTGAGGTCGATCTGGTCACCGCGCAGCACCACTTCCTTGCACAGGGCCTGCTCACGGGCAACGGTGACGGGGGGTATCGACGGGTAGCTGCCGTTGTTCTTCTGCAGCACGCCCGCGAGGTAGGCCTTGGCATTGCGATAGCTTGCCGGTCCGTTGCCCGGCACCAGTGGCTGGCCAAAGACCAGAGCATCGCAATGCAGGTTGGCCTGCAGCAGCCCCAGCAGCGGACCCTTGACCCACTGGCCACCGATTTTCACCCGGTCGAACCAGAGTGCGGGAACGCCAAAAAAGCTGTAGAGATCGTTGGCCCGGTAAACGAGCCCGGTGGCCTGGAACGCGTCCTGATCGATTTCCGGCAAGCGGAGTAGCAGGCCGTTGGCCTCGAGGGCCGCCACGTAGTCCCGCAGCGTTTCGAAGGGCGGCTGGGGCGCACTCGCCACGTTCCTGGCCGGGTTCGCGGCGACACCAGCGCCCGCGGTGCCCGCAGTGGTCCACGCGGTGGCGGGGAGGGCCGCAAGGCTGGTGCCAACAGCGAGGAGGTCACGCCGGGACAGGAGGGAATCGGTCATGGACTGCGCTCCGGTAACAGGCTGCTCCCGATACTACCGCTTGCCCCGCGCCACGATGTGCCGGGCCCGCCGGCGCAGGCCGGGAATTGCCGCCGATACCACCACGAGGACAGCCAGCCACCCCCCGGTGCGGCCTTCGATCACCTGGAAAACGAGCCCGTGGCCAATGGTCAGGAACAGCGCGACAACGGCCGCGCCCTGCAGCCGCTTCCAGCGCGCGGGTCCCAGCCGGGCAAGGGCCTGCCAGGGGCCGATGCCGAGCGCCGCGACGAGCAGGGCCAAGCAGAGCCAGGCAGAGCCAGGCGCTGGCGATGACTGCCCCGACCGGGAGCAGGAGCAGACCGTGCCGCCCTGCACGCTTACCGGGGCGACTGGCCAGGCATCCGGCCCCGGTTGTACAGCTGGTCGATCCGGCGGGTGACCAGAGTGGCCCAGCGCTGGCTCAGGCGGCGTACCTCGCTCCAGGTGGTCACCGGGTTGGCCCGGGAGAGGTTGCCGGCGCCGAGGCCACCAACGCCGTCCATCGGGTCTGCCGCCCGGCGATCGACGGCGCGCGCCAGGCTTTCCCCGCTCAGCGAGTCCTGCAGTTCCAGCACCAGGGTGGCGGCGCCAAACTCGTCCACAAAGGTCTCGGTGCGGCCGGGCCCTTCCGGCGGCACTTTCGAGACGATGTCGAGGAGGGCAGTCCGGACCAGGAGCACGCCGGGTCCCGGTTCGGTCGCGAGCTTAAGCGTGCGGCTCTGGGCGAGGGCGTCGCGAAAGGCCGCCGTCACGGTATCCACCAGCCGTTGCCGGTCTGCCGGGCTGACGGGAAAGTTTCGTTCCTGGGAGGCGAACGCCGGGTTGCCCGCTCCGGGGCGCACCGCCCGGAACTGGACTTCCACCGGCAGCAGCAGGAGCTGCTGGTAGCTGCTGATGTTGATGTCCGGCTTGACCCACGCTTCCTTCATGCCTGAGTCCCGCACGGGAACCATGCCGTCGTAGGTAGGGCCGTCGGTCGCGATGACCGGCTTTGCCGGGGTGCAGGCGGCGGCCGAGAGCAACGCGGCGAGGAGCGTGAGGGCGGCGAACGGGCAAACGGCGCGGGTGGCCATGGCCGGGTATTCCTGGCTGGTCTGCAGTGGGGTAATCATCCTCGCTTCCAGTAACACCCGCTACAGGCAGGGTGGTCTCGGCCGTAGATCAATCCGACTACACTTGCAGCACCTGCGGCAAACCCGCCGCCGAGGGCAGGCAACGGATAAGGCCCACCATGCAGACCCTTCGCCCCCGGCGGGGGCTGCTTCTCGGGCTCCTGGCGGCAGTTCCCATCGACTTGCAGGCGGCTGCGGACGCACCGGCTGTGACGGCATCCTCGGCGGAGGATTTTGGGGCGAGATGGAGCCGGGTACGGTGGTCACGACGGCCGACGATGCGCCGGTCGTGCCGGCCGGGAGCTGAACCGTCAGCCCTGCGGCTGCAACCGGCAGTCAGGCTTGTCGAACACCACCTGGACGGCACTGATCGCCCGTTCCAGGAACCCGCCTTCACAGTAGGCGAGGTACCACTCCCACAGGCGGACGAATTCGTCCGGGTAGCCGAGCCGGCGTACGTCCGGCAGGCGCCGCAGGAAGCGCTCCCGCCAGATCTGCAGCGTGCGGGCATAGTCGAGCCCGATGTCCTGGAGGTTCGTGAGCTGCAGGTCTGTCACGCGGCTGACGGACGAGAGCATGGCGCCGCAGGAGGGCAGGGCGCCACCCGGGAAGATGTACTTCTGGATGAAATCCACGGCGTGCCGGGCCTGTTCGTAGTTTCGGTCGGCAATGATGATGGACTGCAGGACCATCCGGCCCGCCGGCTTCAGCCGCTCGCTGCAGACGCGGAAGTAACTGTCCAGGAAGTTGAGTCCCACGGCCTCGATCATCTCGACAGAGACCAGCTTGTCGAAGGTGCCCTTGAGGTCGCGATAGTCTTCACTGATGATCGTGATGCGGTCGCTTAAGCCCGCCTTCCGCACCCGCTCGGTGGCAAAGTCGAACTGGTTCCGGGAGATCGTGGTGGTGGTCACGCAGCAGCCGAAATTCTGTGCGGCGTGCAGCGCCAGTCCGCCCCAGCCCGTGCCTATTTCCAGCAGGTGATCGGAGGGCTGCAGGTCCAGCTTGCGGCAGAGCAGATCGAGCTTGTGCAGTGAAGCCTCCTCCAGGGAGGCCTCAGGCCGGGGAAAAACCGCCGACGAGTACATCATGGTGGGGTCGAGAAACAGCGCGAACAGCTCGTTCCCGAGATCGTAGTGGGCCTGAATATTGCGGCGGCTGCCGGCCCGGCTGTTGCGGTGCTGCCAGTGGGCCACCTTGAGCAGCGCCCCGCCCAGACGGGCCATGCCCGACTCCAGGCGCTTCATGACCTCCCGGTTGATGACCAGCAGGCGCATGACCCCCGGCAGGTCCGACACGGTCCATTTGCCGGCCATGTAGGCTTCTGCAGCGCCGATGGTGCCCCCAGTGGCGATGTCCAGATAGGCAGAAAAATCATGGATGTGCAGCGTCACGTCCGGGGCAGCCGGTGAGGGGGCCGCCGTTGGCGGTGAGCCGAAGGCAAAGCTGCCCAGCGGGTCCTGCAGTTGCAGCCGGCCGGCGGTGATCGAGGCCAGCACATCGTGCACGCCGCGCCGCGCGAGCCTCAGGGCGGCCGTCAGTTGTGGTCTTGGCTCCGCGGTCCGGCCCGTGTCCGGCCGGTCGAGAGTTTCTTCGACGTCATTCATGGGGCGCATTCAGCGAGGCGACCGGAACGTGATCGTACACCGGCGCTTTTTTCTGCCACAAGCGCAACGCCTGCCAGTGGATCAGCGCCGTCACCCGCAGCGTCGCCAGGGGGTCAGTGGCCAGGACCCGGGCCAGGGACCGGGACGAGAGGGGCACGCGCTGGAAACTCAGATGGGCATCGAAGCACCGCGCCCCTTCCCGCCAGTTCTCCAGGGCAAAGGCCAGGCGCGGCCCCGGCGGCGCGAGCCGGCAGCGGTACCCCATGTCCATCGGCAGGAACGGCGACACGTGAAAGGCCTTGGCAAACTCGAACTTGTGGCCGCCGTTGGCGATGGGCGCGCCGCGGGTCAGTACGTAGGGGTGCATTTCCCGCCAGGGCATGTTGCTGACCTCCAGGACCACCGCCTCCAGCTCGCCGTCCGGGGTGTAACAGTAGTAGACGCTCAGGGGATTGAAGCCGTAGCCGAAGTAGCGGAAGTGGGTCAGTAACCGGATGGGGCCCGAGGGGCGAAAGCCAGCCTTCGCTGCGACCAGATCCCGGATGCTCTCATCCAGCGGCACCGTGGCGGCGCCGTAGTGATCCCCGCGCCGGAACCAGGCGGGGGCCGGAGACCGGGCCGACCACAGCCAGTGCCGGTCGAACAGTTCCGGCAGTTCGGCCAGGTCCACGTACAGCATGAAGATGCCGTAGCGGAAGTCGTGGCGCACGGGCCGAAAGCGCCGGTGGCTAACGTGTCCCTGATAGATACAGCTGTGCATCGGCCGTCTCTCGTTCTGGCGCCGGGGCGAGGAACTTCTCGAGATCCTTGTTCAGGGCGCTGCACACGCCCGCGGCGCTGCGTACCCCATCCTCGTGGAAGCCGTAGCCCCAGTAGGCGCCGCAGTACCAGGTGCGGTGTGCCCCGTTGATTTCCCCGTGCCGTCCCTGGGCGCGGAGGGCGGCGCTGTCAAACACCGGGTGACTGTAGGTCTGGCGGTGGAGAACCGTACGCGGGTCAATGGTCTCGTCTGCATTGAGCGTCAGCAGGAACTGGCGGCGCGTGGGCAGGCTCTGGAGTCGGGTGAGGTTGTAGGTGACGGCAACGCGGCTGGTCGCCGTTGCCGCGGGGCGACGGTGGTAGTTCCAGGAGGCCCACGCCCGCCGCCGGCGGGGCAGCAGGCGCTCGTCCGTGTGGAGCACGGCATCGTTATCCTGGTAGGCGATGGCGCCGAGCACCTCCCGCTCTGCCCCGCTGGGATCCCGGAGCAGGGCCAGGGCCTGATCGCTGTGGCAGGCCATGATCACCTGGTCGTACTCCGCGGCGGGACGACCCCGGGCCTTCACCACCACCCGGTCCGGGTGGCGCTCGACCCACTCCACGGGCGTGTCCAGCTGCAGGCGGTCCCGCAGGGGCCGGAGCAGTGCCCGGACATACTCCCGGGAGCCGCCGGTGACCGTCAGCCACTGGGGCCGACCCTCCACCTGCAGTAAACCGTGATTCTGGAAGAAGCGCCCGAAGTGCGCCGCCGGGAACGCGAGGATGCGGGAGGGCTCGGCGGACCAGATCGCGCCCGCCATCGGCAGGAGGTAGTCGTCCAGCAGCTTGCCGCGCAGTTTCCGGTCCGCCAGGAAGGTGCCGAGGGTCACTGCCGGATCGGCAACCACCAGTTCGGCGCCAAGCGAGTTGAACCGCAGGATATCCCGCAGCATGCCGTAGAACGAGGGGCGGAAGGCGTTCCGGCGCTGGGCGAAGAGGGCATCAAAGGTGTTGTCGCCCCGATACTCGAGACCACTGGCGGCGCACCGGAAGCTGAAGCTCATCTCGCTGGGCTGGTAGGCGACGCCCAGGGACTGCAGGAGTGCGGTGAAGAGGGGGTAGGTTTTCTCGTTGAAGACGATGAAGCCCGTGTCGATGGCAAAGCGCTGCCCGTCCATGGCCACTTCGACAGTGTTGCTGTGCCCGCCGGCGTGGCCCTGGGCTTCGAAAAGAGTCAGTTCACACCGGGGGGCGAGCTGCCGGGCCGCATAGAGTCCGGAAATTCCGGTGCCGACAACTGCAACGCGCACTGCTCAAGCCTGCTTTCGGGTTTCTTCAGGTCAGCAGACCAGTACGCCTGCAGACGGCAAATGGATGCAAAAGAATGCGAGTATCCGGTACCAGGGAAAACTATATAGGCTTTAGCCGGCGGGCTCGCTGGCGTCGCCAGAAAGGACCGGAGAATGAACACGCGTGGCTACCTGCTGCTCGCCTGCCTGGGATTCCTCCCGGGCTGCGGGACTCCGCCGACGCCTCTGCCGGCCCTCAATGCATCCTACGAGCAGGCGCTGGCCCGGACTGCCCCGCTGGCCGTGATCCTGACGCCCGGTTCCGACGAAGAGCGCCTGGCCTTCAACCGTGTCCAGCGGTACTTCACCGGCATGACCGCGGCGTCGGTCCGGGAGCAGACGTCGCTGGTCTACGCGCCAGAGTCCTACCTGAACGACACGCTGGTCGCCATCGAGGGCAGTGGCAACATCGAGGCTTACTTCGCCCACACCGCCGGGCAGGTCCGCACGTTGAACGTGGAGTTTCTGGAGCGGGCAACCGTCGGTACGGACTGGTATGGGCGCTGGCAGATGACGGTGGTGGCCGATGGCCTCAATAGCGGCCAGCCCATCCTCACCTACGGCGTCACCCAGTTCCGGTTTGACGCGCAGGGGCGAATCCTGATTCACAAGGACTTCTGGGACGCCGGCTCGGGACTCTACGAGCAGCTCCCCATCCTCGGGGGAGTCATCCGCAGGGTCCGGGGAGCCGTCGAGGCCGCCGGCCGCAATGAGGCCGGACCGAGTGAGGCCGGACCGAGTGAGGCCGGGCAGTGAGTCTGCTGATCGACCTGTGCGAACGCGGACTGCTACCGGACCGGCTCACCCGGTTCGGCATGCGCCGGCTGATGGCCGGGAGGCTCGCCAGTGAAGCGGTTGACCGGGGCGAAGGGGAGTTCAATGAGTTTCGCCGGCGACTGGCGGGTCTCCGCGAGAGCCCGGTGGCCATTGAAACCGCGAAGGCCAACGAGCAGCACTACGAAGTTCCGGCGGCGTTCTTCCAGCACGTGCTGGGTCCGCATCTCAAGTACAGCTGCTGCCAGTACGATGACACCACCCGCTCGCTGGGGGACGCGGAGGAGGCGATGCTCCGGCTGACCAGTGCCCGCGCCGAACTGGCCGATGGCCAGCGGATCCTCGAGCTGGGTTGCGGCTGGGGCTCACTCACTCTCTGGATGGCAGCGCACTATCCCGGCAGCCAGATCACCGCCGTCTCCAATTCCGCATCCCAGCGCCAGTTCATCCTCGGGCAGGCCCGGGAGCGGGGCCTGGCGAACGTGGAGGTCATCACGGCGGATGCCAACGTCTTTGCCACGGACCAGCGTTTCGACCGGGTGGTGTCCGTCGAGATGTTCGAGCACATGCGCAACTACGCCACCCTCATGGAACGCATTGCCGGCTGGCTGGAGCCTGGCGGCAAGCTCTTCGTCCACATCTTCTGCCACCGCTCGCTGATGTACCCGTTCACCGTGGACGGCGACGAGGACTGGATGGCCCGGTACTTCTTCACGGGCGGCCTCATGCCTGCGGAGAGTACGCTGCTGTATTTCCAGGAGCACCTGACCCTGGAAGACCAGTGGCGAGTTTCTGGCACGCACTACGCGCGGACGGCCAACGACTGGCTGGCCAATCAGGACCGGGAGCGTGACAGGGTCATGGTCGTGCTGACCGAGGCCTATGGCCCCAAAGAGGCAGCCCTCTGGTTCCAGCGCTGGCGGATGTTCTTCATGGCCGTGGCCGAGCTCTTTGGCTATGCCGGCGGCACGGAATGGCTGGTAGCGCACTACCGGTTCAGCCGATAACCCCCCCATGCTCCAGATCGTCCTGGCAGGCCTTGCGACGACGACCACGCTCATGGCCGTGGCCTGGCTGCTGAGCCTGGCCCTGCGCAACGTCGGCGTCGTGGACATCTTCTGGGGGCTGGCCATTGCTGGCGCGGGTGGTGCCTGGCTGCTGCTGCAGCCGGACCCCGGCCCCCGGGGCGCCCTCGCCCTGCTGCTCGCGGTGCTGTGGGCTGTGCGCCTGGCGCTGCATATCCTGTGGCGCAACCGGGGCAAGCCCGAAGACCGGCGCTATCGCGTGATCCGGGCAAACAACGAGCCCAACTTCCCGGTCAAGAGTCTCTACATCGTCTTCCTGCTCCAGGCCGTGCTGGCGTGGCTGGTCGCCATGCCGCTGCTCGGTACGGCGTTATCCACCGCAGGGCCGCTGGGGTTCGTCGATCTCCTGGGTGTCCTCGTGTGGCTGGCAGGTTTTCTCCTGCAGGCCACCGCCGACGCCCAGCTGGCGCGCTTCCAGCAACGCGCGGATGCCGACCGGGCCGTGATGAATCAGGGCGTGTGGCGCTACAGCCGGCATCCGAACTATTTCGGTGAGTTCCTCATGTGGTGGGGAATCTGGCTCATCGCTGTGGCGGGCGGCGCCTGGTGGACGTTCTTCGGTCCGCTCCTGATTACGTTCTTCCTGCTCAAGGTGTCCGGTGTGGCGCTGACCGAGAAGGACATCGGGTCCCGGCGTCCGGAGTACGCGGACTACATCCGGCGGACGAGCGCGTTCGTGCCCCGGCCACCGCGCTGAAGAAGAACGACTGATGTGGCGCTTCGTGCTCGCAGGGCTGCTGATGTCCGGCGCTGTCCCGTAGCTAGGGCGCACTGAAGACCTGCAGCCAGTCGTAACGCATGCTCACGAGCAGCCAGCCATTGGCATTAGCGGCCTTGACGGAGGCGCCATCCGGTTCGTCGTAGGCATACTCCCGCTCGAAGTCGTCGTGCCTGATCAGCACCTGCAGGTTCGGAGCGTCCGGCCCCTGGCTGTAGCGGAGGAGGTCGATGTCGCCGCCGGAACCAACGTTGCCAATGGCCAGGATCGGGCGCCGGCCGATCTGCAGGTCGATGGCCACGGGCTTGGTCGGTCCGTCATTCAGGGCGTGGACGCTCCCCAGGCGCCGGAGCACCAGCCGGCCGTTCTCCTGGCGCAGGACCGTGACGACGCTGCTGCCAATGACGTCGTCAGCCGGGATGCCATACATTTCTTCAGCCAGCACCCGCACCAGGTCTGCACTGCCGGTGGTGCTGAGGAAAACGCGGAAGCCGTTGGCCTTCAGGTGACTGATCAGTTCCCGCATCGGTGCGTACACGAGGCGCGGGTAGGGCCGGTCGAAACGGGGGTGGCGCGCGGTGGCGTAGAACTCCCGGACCTCCTGCCGGAAGGCCTCCTGGGTGCGTCCGGAGTAGGCAGCGGCGAGCAACTCAACGACCGCCTCGTCGCTGGCCTCTTCCAGGTACTTGCTGCCGAGTTCCAGCGCCGCCTTGAAGGGCATCGTGGTCTGCCATTCCGGGTGATCCCCGGCGAGGGTCCGCAGGCGTTGCAGGGCAAACATGCCCTGGGCCCGGGGCTTTTCGGGCCACAGCGTGCCGTCGTCGTCGAACACGGCGATGCGTTCCGTCGGTGTGACATAGCCCGGGCTGCCCGGCGTGGTTACCGTGGTCACGAAGGCGAGCAGGCGTTGCCGGACCGGGGAGTCCCGCCACCCGGGCAGGGGCTCTGCAGCACACCAGCCCGGGACTGGCAGGGCCAGCGCCAGCAGGGCGAGAAGGACGGTCAGTCGGGTCACCAGGCAGATACCAGTAGAGCGATGGGTGGGCATTATAGTGATGTCGCTCACTCTTCGGTCTGCGGAGCAGCTCGGCTGGAAGCCGATGGCTGAGCCCCCTGTTCTCCGCAGACTGCGGTCACTTCAAGGTACTGGTGGACGCCGGCAAGCCGGCCTGATCCCCGGTATCGCCTGATCCCCGGTATCGCCTGATCCCCGGTATCGTTGGGGCCATGACCCCGGCCCCGGCAGACTGCCCCCTCTGTGCGACCCAGGACCCGCCGCCGATCTGGCGTGATGCCCGGCTGCGCGTGGTCAGTGCCGGGGACCCGGACTATCCCGGCTATCTGCGGGTGATCTGGCAGGCGCACGTGGCCGAGATGTCCGATCTGGTCGCCGCGGAGCGCGAGCATCTGTTGCTGGTGGTTCTGGCCGTCGAAAGGGCCCTGCGCGCGACGCTCCACCCGGCGAAGATCAACCTGGCCTCACTCGGCAACCAGGTCCCCCACCTGCACTGGCACGTGATTCCCCGTTTCGCCGACGATCCGCACTTCCCTGATCCCGTGTGGGCCGCACGGCGACGCGGTGCGACACCCCGGCCCTTCGATGTCGCACAGTTCAGCGCGCGGTTGACTGAATTGTTGGGTCCCTAATCGCTGGTCCCTGCACCTCACGGGCTGAAGTAGCCCTGTGGCTAGTCATATAATCACCCGGATGAAGCTTACCCACCTGCAGCGGCTCGAAGCCGAGAGCATGCACATCCTGCGCGAGGTCGTCGCTGAGTGTGAGCGCCCCGTGATGCTCTACTCGGTGGGCAAGGACAGCGCCACCATGCTGCACCTGGCCAGGAAGGCCTTCTACCCCTCGCCGCCGCCATTCCCGCTGCTGCACGTGGACACCACCTGGAAGTTCCGGGAAATGTACGCGGAGCGCGACCGCATTGCGCAGGAGGCCGGGATGGATCTGCTGGTCCATCAGAACCCGGAGGCCGCAGCCCTGGGCATCAATCCCTTCACCCACGGCTCCCAGGTCCACACCGACATGTGGAAGACCCAGGGTCTCAAGCAGGCCCTCGACAAGTATGGTTTTGACGCCGCTTTCGGCGGCGCACGCCGGGATGAAGAGAAGTCCCGGGCCAAGGAGCGGATCTTCTCCTTCCGCAGCGCGCAGCATCGCTGGGATCCGAAGCACCAGCGCCCCGAGCTCTGGAAGCTCTACAACGCGCGCAAGAACAGGAACGAGTCCATCCGGGTCTTTCCCCTGTCCAACTGGACCGAGCTGGACATCTGGCAGTACATCTACCTGGAGAGCATTGCGCTAGTCCCGTTGTACTACGCAGCCAAACGGCCTGTGGTGGAGCGGGACGGCGTCCTGATCATGGTGGACGACGAGCGCATGCCCCTGAGGGAGGGGGAGACGCCCCAGTTGCGCGACGTGCGCTTCCGGACCCTGGGCTGTTATCCGCTCTCCGGAGCCTTCGAGAGCACGGCGACAACGCTCCCGGCGATCATCCAGGAGATGCTCCTGGCCCGGACGAGCGAGCGGGAGGGGCGGATCATCGACAACGACAGTGCCGCCTCCATGGAGAAGAAGAAACAAGAGGGATATTTCTGACATGGCGCCGGACCCCGACCTCATTGCGACCGACATCCAGCAGTACCTGCGCCAGCACGAGAACAAGAGCCTCCTGCGCTTCATCACCTGCGGCAGCGTCGACGACGGCAAGAGCACCGTGATTGGCCGGCTGCTCTTTGATTCGAAGATGCTCTTCGAGGACCAGCTTGCCGCCATCGAGGCCGACAGCCGGAAGTGGGGCACCCAGGGCGGCGAGATCGATTTCGCGCTGCTGGTAGACGGGTTGAGCGCCGAGCGGGAGCAGGGCATCACCATCGATGTGGCTTACCGCTTCTTCTCCACGGACCGGCGCAAGTTCATCGTGGCCGACACGCCCGGCCATGAGCAGTACACCCGCAACATGATCACCGGCGCTTCCACGGCGGACGTCGCCGTTATTCTGACCGACGCCCGGAAGGGCGTGCTCACCCAGACCCGGCGCCACAGTTATCTCGTCAGCCTGATCGGGATCCGCAAGGTCGTTCTCGCCATCAACAAGATGGACCTGATGGACTATGGCGAAAAGGTGTTCCTCGACATCGTGGGCCAGTACACGGAGTTTGCCCGGCAGATCGGGCTGACGGATATCACGGCGATTCCCCTCTCGGCGCTGAAGGGGGACAACATGATTGCGCCGAGCGGGCGCATGCCCTGGTATCGGGGCCCCGCACTGCTGCCCTGGCTGGAGACCGTGGAGATCGACGAAGCACGGCAGCAGGCCGGCGCCCTGCGCCTGCCGGTGCAATGGGTAAACCGGCCGAACTCCGAGTTTCGCGGTTATGCCGGGACCCTCGCCAGCGGTTCGGTCCGGCCCGGTGAGCGTGTCCGCGTCCAGCCCTCCGGCCGGGAAAGCACGGTGGCCCGGCTGGTGACCACCACCGGAGACCTGGCCGAGGCGGTTGCCGGCCAGTCCGTGACCCTGACCCTGACGGACGAGGTCGACATCTCCCGGGGTGACGTGCTCAGCAGTGCCAGCAATCCGGCCGAGGTGGCCGATCAGTTCGAGGCGATGCTGGTGTGGATGAGCGAAGACGCCATGCTCCCCGGCCGGCCCTACCTGATGAAGATTGGCGCCCGCACGGTCAGCGCGACGATCACCGAGCTCAAGTACAAGGTCAATGTGAATACGCTGGAACACCTGGCGGCCAGGACACTGGATCTGAACGAGATCGGCGCCTGCAACCTGGCGCTGGACAGGGTTGTCGCCTTCGATCCCTACACGGTCAATCGCGAGACGGGCGGCTTTATCCTCATCGACCGCATGACCAACAACACGGTCGGTGCGGGCATGCTGCACTTCGCTCTCCGGCGCGCCCACAACATCCACCTGCAGCACCTGGATGTGGACAAGGTGGCGCGGGCCGCCCAGAAGCGGCAGCGCCCGGCCGTGATCTGGTTTACCGGGCTTTCCGGGTCCGGAAAATCCACCATCGCCAACCTCGTGGAGAAGAAGCTGCTGGCGCTGGGGAACCACTCCTATCTGCTGGATGGCGACAACATCCGCCACGGCCTGAACAAGAATCTGGGCTTCACGGATGCGGACCGGGTGGAGAACATCCGCCGGGTGGCCGAAGTGGCGCGACTGATGGCTGACGCCGGCCTGATTGTGCTGACGGCGTTCATCTCGCCCTTCCGTGCGGAGCGGGACCTGGCCCGGGGACTGATGGCCCCCGGCGAGTTCGTCGAGATCCATGTGGACACGCCGCTGGCGGTGACCGAGCAGCGGGATGTAAAGGGCCTCTACGCCAAGGCGCGCCGGGGCGAGTTGCGCAACTTCACCGGTATCGATTCGCCCTACGAGGCCCCCGAGAACCCCGAGCTGCGGGTCAATACGACCGACTGCACGCCGGAGGCTGCCGCGGACCTCGTGATCGCCAAGTTGCGTGACCTTGGCGTGCTGGGCTGAGCCGCGTCACGACGCCGGGCTTGCCTTCACGGCCAGGATGCCATCGCCTGCGATCGCGGTGACAAACCCGGCCAGGCGCAGGCGCTTGGCCACCTCGCCGGCCACGTCCCGGCCACTGGTAAGTTTGTTGGGTGACCCGGTGTAGTGAAAAAGCCGGCCTCTGCGTTTAAGTACCCTGGCCAGGTGGTCGTAGAAGACCTGGGAGTAGAGTTCTCCAGCGGTACCAAAGCGCGGTGGGTCGTGGAGGATGGCGTCGACCGACGTCGCTGGCAGTCCCGGGATCTCTGCGGCGATGTCACCCCGGGTCAGCGTCAGGCGCTCGCCGGCTGACTGGTCAGTCCGGGGCGACCAGGGATTCAGGCTCCGCAGCCAGAGTACGTCCGGGTTCTTCTCGAAAGACAGTATCTGCCTGGCCTGCCCCTGCAGGCACCAGGCGGCGAAATAGCCAAGGCCGCCGCAGGTGTCCAGAATCACCTTGCCCCGGGGCTGAATCAGGCCGACCTTGCGTTCGGCATCCGCGTAGGGCGAGACGGTTGCCGTGGGCAGCATCTTGATCCCGTCGATCTCGAAGGTGGGTGGGCCCCACTCGGTGGGCACCAGCTTGATGAGCGACGTGGTGAAGCGGGCCACGGGCTGAAAAGCCTCTCCAGTCCAGTAGTAGATGGTCCGGTCCCTGCAGGTTTCCAGCCAGGGAAAGCGGTGGCCCAGCCAGGCCCAGTCTGCAGGGCTGACCTCTACCGTCGTCGTCGAACGTTCCAGATCCAGGGAGCAGGTGACCGTGAACGCGCCGGCAGCGGCAGCCGCGCGGAGCGTCTCGTGCACCTTCCGCGTAATCAACGGGCCCATCGTGCGCTCGTCCTCCAGGTTGGCTGGTAGGCTATAGCACGTGTTGAATCTGTCCAGTGTCTACGGCGTCGCTGCGGCCCTGCTGGTGGTGCTGAACCTTGGGCTGCTGTTCCGACAGCTGGGCTTCAGGCGGAACCTGCCGACGTTGCGCGAGTGGACCGGCCGTATGCCGCCGACCTGGCCGGGGGTCAGCGTGATCGTTCCCTGTCGCAACGAGGCGGCGGGCGTGGTGGCAGCGGTCTCGTCACTGCTCGCCCAGGACTATCCGGATCTGCAGATCGTGGCAGTCAATGACCGCTCGGAGGACGAGACCGGGGCGCTGCTCGATGGCCTGGCGGTGCAGGATGCGCGACTCACCGTCCTGCACATCAGGACCCTGCCCGAGGGCTGGCTCGGCAAGATCCATGCGGTGCGTGAGGGGGCCCGGCGGGCCACCGGCGAGTGGCTGCTGTTCACTGACGGCGATGTGGTGTTTGCGCCGGACGCCCTGCAGCGCTCGGTGGCCTTCGCCACCGCCCACGGGCTCGGCCATTTCGTGGCCCTGCCGAAGTTCATTGCTGACGGCTTTCTCGAGCGGGCCTTCCTGGCAACCTTTGCCCTGACCCTCAGCGCCAAACTGGATCCGTTGAAGTTGTCCGTGCCCCAGTCCCACGCCTTTGTCGGCGTCGGGGCCTTTGGCCTGGTGCATCGGGATGCCTACGCCCGGATAGGCGGACACGAACGGCTGGCCTGTGAGGTGGCCGACGATCTCAAGCTGGGTCTGCTCCTCCGGCGCCAGGGAGTGGCCCAGGGTTGCCTCGACGCCGATGGCCTCGTCAGCGTGCGCTGGCAGAACGGACTCCTCGCGACGCTGCGCGGGCTGGAGAAGAACGCCTTCGCCGGCTGCGAGTGGCGCGGCTCCCTGGCGGTGCTCGTGGTGCTGCTGGTGCTCGCCAGCACCTTGCTGCCCTATCTGCCGCTGGTGCTGACCCTGGCCCCCTGGACACACCCCCTGGCGGTGCTCGCCGCCGGGCTGCCGCTGCTTGCCGTGGGTCTTTCTGCCCGGCGAGTCTCCGGCGGCAGCGGCCTGGAAGGTTGCCTCGCGCCGCTGGCAGCGCTGACGCTTGCCGGGGTGATCGCCTGGTCGACGGTGCTCACGCTGGCCCGGGGCGGCATTCTCTGGCGGGGCACGTTTTACCCGCTCGACCAGCTGCGCAGGACGTGTGTGAGGGAGTGGTCGATGAGTACGGCCAGCGCGGTGGGCTGGACGCCCCCGCGTCCACCCCGGCGTGGTGTCAGGCTTTGAGAGGCAGGCGCTCACCATCGTCGAAGACCAGCTCCCGCTCCGGCCAGCGCAGGGCGCCGAGCCGGCCCCGGTAAGGATTACTCCCCCCGGCCAGTCGCTCCCGGTAGCGGACACCCACGGAGAAGTCCACGCAGAAGGCATTGCGCCGCGGACCTCCCCACTCGTTGAGCGCGAGGCCGGCGAACAGATCCCGTTCGCCCCGGGAGTACCGCCGGGCACTCTCGGGGCTGGCCCAGCGCCAGTAGTGGCCAAACAGCACGGGCACGTCGTCGGTGTAGTCCTGCCACCAGGCCACCCGATCGACCATGCGCCACTTGCCGCTGGCGAAAAATGGCGATATCGCCAGCCGCTCCACTCCCGACGTCAGGACCCGGACCGGATTGGACATCTGGAACTGCTCGTCCTGGGTGCCGATCCCGCTGAGCAGAGGCACAGGCTGATTTTCCTCGGCCAGAAGCCGGCCCCAGTCCCGGTACTCCTGCTGCACCTGCGCCGCCAACTGAGAATCTTTTGCCCAGTGCGCAGAAGCAGCAGCATGCTGGTAATACACCTCCAGCACCTTGCGCCCGGGCAGTTCGCGCTTCAGCGCCGCCAGGGATGCCGCGTGCCAGGCTGCGTGCACGACCCGGAGATCGGCACGCTCCAGGGCCAGTGGCAGGCTGGCAAAAAACTCCACAAAGCCCTCCCGCTCTGCTGCGGTCGGCTGCTGGCACTCCAGAAACTTCCCCAGAGCCCGGTCGTGGTCCTGGGCGAAAAACCAGCCATTGGCGGGCTTCGTCGCACCCCGCAGCAGGTTGAGTTCGTGATTGCCCAGGACGCACTGGGCGCGGCCCGCGGCCACCAGGCCAGCGACATAGCGCACCACCCCGGGGCTGTCCGGGCCCCGGTCGCAGAGGTCCCCGACAAAAATCAGGTGCCGCTGGTCCGGGTGGGAGCCGTCGGTGCCATAGCCGAGGTGGCTGACGAGAGTCTGCAGCGCCTCGAACTCGCCGTGGACATCGCCAACGATATCCAGAGGCCCCGGCAGCAGTGCGTCGGGGCTCAAACCGGCACCGTCACCGCGTTGTAGCCGCCCAGGTCATCGAGCACAGTGCCCAGCCCGAGGTGCTGGAGGATGACCGTCCCGTTGGAGGCCAGGGTGAGCCCGGCCCCCACTTCGGAGAGCACGCCGGCCTGCTCGTACACCGACACTCGGCCCCCCCACGCTGCAGGGCGAGGGCGGTCGTCAGGCCACCGATCCCGGCGCCGATGATGAGGACGTGAAGCTGCGCCACTACTTTGTGTGCTGGGTTGGCGCTACCGGGTCGGAGGCTGGGCGAGTGGGGCCACCTCGCGCCCCACCAGCAGGCCGGCTGCCGCCTGCCCGCTGACCAGGCGGGCCAGGTATTCGGGGGCGATCAGATGACAGTACTGCACGCCGCGAAAGCGGCCGGGCATGGCCGCGAACTGGGGGTCTGTCCAGTCCACCCGGAAGCCCTTGCTCCGCACGTGCAGCACCCCGTCCTGGTCCCGCCAGGTCATCTCGTAGGGCTTCAGCCAGTCCGGGCCCGTCATGCCCGGGTTCGCCGGGTTCTCCGCCACCTCAGCCGGCTCGAAGATCACGCGCTCGACCACAGCGGGAGCCTGGGCAGTCTGCAGCCGCGCATAGGTCAGCCGGTTCATGTCCTGACACCGGCCGTTCCCGGCGGACGTGCCCTTGCCGAAGGTTTCGTTGAGGTGGTCGGCGCTCTTCAGCTTGCAGGACACCATGACCGGCCGGGCCTGGTCGTCATTCTCGGACCAGATGTACTGCTGGATAGTGAGGGGTTCGATGGCGGCCTTGGATTTCACGAAGCCATCGAAGTCCGTGTGCAGGACGAGCGCCGGAGTGACTGCGGTGCGCACCACCACCCGCTGGGCTTCCAGGCAGAACTCTGCCAGGGGCGGGGCAGGCGTGACCCTGGCAGCGGTCTGGGTCGTGCAGCCGCCAGTTCCCGCGAGCACGGACCAGGCGGCGATGGCGGCGACGAGCGGCAACGAGGGCATGGGCCAGGTCCTCAGGGTGCGAGCCGGTTGATGGTCCAGCCGGTGCCGGACTGACAGTAAGAAAAGCGGTCATGGAGCCGGTTCTCCCGGGCCTGCCAGAACTCCACTGTGTGCGCCTGCACCCGGTACCCGCCCCAGAAGGTGGGCAGGGGCACATCGCCGGCGGCGAAGCGGGCCTTGAGTTCGGCAAATCTGGCTTCCAGGAACTGGCGGCCTTCGATGACCCGACTCTGCTCGGACACCCAGGCGCCAATCTGGCTGTCCCGGGGACGGGTCAGGAAATAGCGCAGGCTCTCGGCCGCGGAGATCCGGGTGGCCGTCCCCGTGATGCGCACCTGCCGGCCGATCTCGGCCCAGTAAAAGAGCAAGGCCACGCGGGAATTGTTGGCCATCTCCCGCGCCTTGCGGCTCTCGAGGTTCGTGTAGAAGACAAAACCCGCCGTGTCGAAGTACTTGAGCAGCACCATGCGCAGCGAGGGCTGCCCGTCGTCGCCGACGGTCGCGATGCTCATGGCATTGGGGTCCAGCACGCTGGCGTCCAGGGCCTCGGTGAACCACTGCTGGAACTGCAGGACTGGATCCGCGGCGAGGTCTTCCCGGCCGAGGGGCCGGGTGGCGTAGTCACGGCGCAGGGCGCCAAGGTCCAGGGGTGCGGTCACCGCGCCATTCTAAGGGGGGACTGTGGTCAGGTGTGCGCCAGGCCTCAGCGCTGCCTCAGAGGCATGCCCTTGGTGACCGGGGCACCCTCCCGCCTCGCCGGATTGCGGTCTCAATCCTTAATGAAGATCCTGTCCTTAATGAAGACCCTGTCCCCGCTGTTGGCCCGCCAGGCGCCCTCCGGCGCTGTTCGCCCCCCCGGCCTGTCCCTCGCGGCGCGCAGCACCGTGCTGCTGCTGGTCGTGGTCGCGCTCACCTCCGCGGGATTGGTCTGGTTCGGCAGGCAAACCGTGCTGGAGACCTTCGCCGCGAAGGAGGTCGACCTGGTGCTGCAGAACCGGAAAATCCTGGAGCAGGCCATGGCTGCCAAGCTGGAGTGTAGCGAGGCCAGCAGGCCGAGCAGCTCTTTGCCGAGCTCAGCGTCCTGCCCTCCCAGGTCATCGTCCATGGCAGCCGGCGTGGCTCACGAGAGCAATACGCCCACCCAGTAGGTCGGCGGCAACAGCCGCTTCCGCGCTGCCTGCCCGCAACTGCAGGAGCAATTCCCGCGTTACTTCCTCGCCCCGGAACCTCAGGGTTTCCCCCTGGTCGGTCACCACGTCCTCCTCCACCACCATGCCCAGGGCGAGCTCGTCGAACGCCACGCTCCGCACGTCCATACAGGCGCTGTGCAGATGGACGCCGCGGACTTGCAGCCAGCACCGCCTTGCGCAGCGCCTCTTTACTGCAGGGTTTGGTCAGGAAACGGTAGATGTGTCCCCCGTTGACGGCGGCGATGGTGGATTCCAGGCCGGAAACGACAAGGGCCACGGGACCGGGTTCCCTCAGGAGGCGGAGTGCCTCGTCACCGCTGCCCGCGACCGGTGCTGCGTTAGGGACCGGGTGACGGAATGGGGCCCCGGTCGGGCCGGCTCAGGGCGCCACTGGTGCCCCCGGGGAGGGGTACTTGGCGAAGATCTGGGTAATGACGTTGTCGATCACAGGCTGCGGGTTTGCGCGGTCCTTCTCCCGCACGCGACCGACGGCAGTACCGTCCCAGGCCAGCTGTTTCCGCGCCGCATCGACGACATCCACGGTGAGGGTGCCCTCGGTGTACTGGGTCACCTGGGTGTCGTAGCCGTTCCACACGCCGTAGTTACCCAAGCGATAGCTGTAGTAGCCGCCGTAGATCGGGCCCGAGGGTGTCGTCGTGGTCTGGATCTTGTCCTTGGTCTTGACGTTGAAGTTGACGAGCACGTCGGGATTGTCACTGCGCGTGTAACCCCGGGACTCCAGTTCCCGGGCGGTGGCGGCGCGCAGGTACTGGCTGAGCAGCGAGGAGTAGCTGGAGGTGTCGGTGCCCAGGGGCGTCACGAAATTGTAGGTCCGATAGCTGGCGAAGCTGGCCGCCGGGTCGCTGTTGACGAAGATGGACGGCCCCGAGGTGCAACCGGCAAACAGTGCTGCTGTCATCACATACAGGGCTGCCCGGCTCACGCGCTTGATGAGTGACTGATACACGCTGGACCTCCTAGTCCGAAAGGACGGCGGCGAAAGACATACTATAGAGTAAAGCGCAGCGCCCGGGGCTGTCACCGGGCGCCCGGTTGTTGCGGGCCCTGCTGCTGCGGACGAAGAGCCGTCAGCCGGAGCGTCACGGCCCCGACCACCTTCACCTTGCCCGAGAGCTGCAATGGGGCGCGGGTGGCCGGTTCCAGCAGCAGTTCAAGGCGGCCCCGCAGGCCGAGCAGTTCCAGATCGGCATCCTCCGGATCGCCGCCCGGCACGGGCAGGCCCTGCAGGGAGAGGCGCAGCGCCTGGACCTTGCCGGTGCGCTGGACGGTTCCCTGCCCTGTTCCCGGCGGGCGCAGTTCGTCGTAACGCACCGTGACTTCCCGGGGGGACTGCACCTCAATGCGCACCGTCTGGGTGTCCCGCCGCCGAAAGACCAGCACATCCAGGGTGTCGCCCGGCTGGTTCAGGGCGGCGGCCGAAATCGCGTAGAGCAGGCCTGTCGGTTCGACCACGGGTTGCTGGCCTGGATCTACCGGGTAGGCGCGAAGCCCGGCGCTGGTTTTCGTCCAGCGCTCCGGCGGCAGCGACTTCTCGCTAGGCGTCGCGGGCCAGAAGGTGCGCTGGTAGGCGCCGGCGGTGCCGAAGCGATAAGTGCGCAGGCGCAGCTTGCCGTCCTGGTCGTGCTGGGTGCGCTGGAGCGCGGCGCCAGAGAGGGGATCCATCCACAGGGTCAGCCGGGACCGGCGGCCGATCGCGCGGGTTTCGTA
>SHZI01000035.1 GCA_009692345.1 Gammaproteobacteria bacterium
TCACGGTGGCGAACACCGGGACTTACTGGACCTTCGACGGCAGCGTGCTGCCCTGGTAGCGGCCCGCGGCAGCCCGGCCGGGATCCCGTCCGCTACCGTGAGTACACGGTGAGCGCGGACGGGACACCCGGCCACGCTGCCGCTGCACTATTGGTTAGCCCGGGTACTGGGCAAGTCCGGCCAGCGAGCGCAGGGCGCTGGTTTCGGCCTTGGCGACTATCTCGCCGGTGGCGAGGCTGAATTTGGCTACTGTGCCGGTAAAGAAGTTGCCCAGCAGGACAGTGTCTGCTTCGGTTGACTGCCCCAGGGCCGCCCAGCCCGGGCCGGTCAGGGGATACTCGCGCAGGACGGCGCCCGTTTCGCTCAGGTGCTCCAGAAAGAAGCCCGCCTTGAAGTTTGCGCGGATGTGCAGCAGCTTGCCGTCCCGGGTATACATGACGGTCATGGCCATGTTGCCGCTGTCGGGCGCGTAGGTAACCAGGTTGGGCAGGGACTGGTCGTTGGCCACGTCCCAGCAGCGAATGCTGTCGCTCAACTCGGACAGGTAAAGCACAGACTTGCCATCGGCGCGCAGGGCAGCGCCCGTCAGGCCCAGGAAGCCCGGCATGCCGCCGTGGACGGGCGTCCTGAACTCCTTCAGCAGCTTGCCGTCCTGAGTGAACTGGCAGAGCAGGCCGTCGCCAAAGCGGTCGGTACCGGGGAGCAGGGGCAGGGTGGTCCCCAGGGTGGTGCCGGGCCGGGTCCGCACCGTGTTGCCGACCAGGTGTTCGCCCAGGTAAATCGTGCCGTCTTTCGCGAAATTGATATTGGAGAACGCCCGGTCGGCGAACTTGATGTGGGGCAACTGCTTGCCCTGGGGGCTGACGCGCAGCACCTTGAAGCTGTTGCTGTCGAAGCCCCAGAGGGTGCCATCCGGGGCAAAGGCGAGGCCGCCGATAAGGTGGGTCGTACCCTCGGTCCAGAGGATGCCCTTTTCGTTGAGATTGCTGTCGTACTGGATAATCCGGCCATCGCCCGCGTGATCGTCTTCCGGCCGGTTCAGGACCGTGGCGCCGGCGAAAATGTCGCCCTTGGCAAAAGGCTTGAGAGTGGACACGTTGGTCATGGCAGTACTCCGGATTGGCTGGGGATTGGCTGGGGATTGGCTGGATTGAGCGGGTTTTTCTGGGGGTCATTCTACAGCGTGGCCACTGCCATGTTGCCCGGTCCGTGGCCAGACCTCTATCCTTTGCACTATGGACATTCCCGGCGAGAGCCAGATCTACAACGTCAACGTCGTCGCCCGCACGATCCTGCCAACCCCGGCGCAGGTCAAGGCCGATTACCCCTTAAGTCCCGCCCTGGAGGGCTTCATCCTCCGGAACCGGCGCACTCTGCAGAACATCATCGATGGGCGGGATCCCCGGCTGTTCGTGGTGGTGGGGCCCTGCTCCATTCACGACGTTACGGCCGCACTGGACTACGCGAAGCGCCTGAAGACCCTCGCCGACGCCGTCAGCGACTCGCTCGTGCTGGTGATGCGGGTGTACTTCGAAAAGCCCCGGACCACGGTGGGCTGGAAGGGGCTTATCAACGATCCCGACATGGATGATTCCTTCCACATCGAGAAGGGCATCGCCGTGGCCCGCAAGCTGCTGCTGGACCTTGCCAAGCTCGGGCTGCCGACGGCCACTGAAGCGCTGGACCCGATCATGCCCCAGTATCTGGGTGACCTGATCACCTGGAACGCCATCGGTGCGCGCACTACAGAGTCCCAGACCCATCGGGAAATGGCGAGCGGCCTGTCCACGCCGGTGGGCTTCAAGAATGGCACCGACGGTTCCCTGACGGTGGCGATCAACGCCCTGAAGTCTGCGCGCCAGCCGCACCATTTTCTCGGCATCAATGAGGATGGACGAACGGCTGTCATGCAAACCCGCGGCAACGCCTATGGTCACGTCGTCCTCCGCGGTGGCGCCGGGCGCACGAACTACGATTCCGTCAGTGTGGCCCTGTGCGGGCAAGAGCTGCGCAAGGCTAGCCTGCCCGCGAGCATCGTGATCGACTGCAGCCACGGCAACTCCAGCAAGGAGCCGTCGCTGCAGCCCCTCGTGGCCCGGGACTGCATCGAGCAGGTGGTCAACGGCAACCGCTCCATCATCGGGTTGATGCTGGAGAGCAATCTGGAGGCCGGTAATCAGGAAATTCCTGCCGACCGGTCGAAGCTGCGCTACGGAGTGTCCGTGACCGACGGCTGCATCGACTGGCCGACCACGGACCGGAGCCTGCGGGAACTGGCGGCGCTGCTGAAGCCGGTGGTTCAGGCGCGTTGATCCCGCCCGGCTGATTCGAGGGCAGGAGCCGGGATTCCCGACGCGGCCCACGCAGTGTGAGGGTCACCCACTGCCCTGCGTTCACGCAGATGGTGCGGTGTCCAGTGCGCCGCTGCGGATTGCCCGGGCACGCTCAGCGATGGCAGTCATCTCGGCCGGTGTGATGCGCAACAGGTTCTTCACCTGCAGCGTCATACGAGGGTTCCTCGCCAGCAGGGTCTGGTGGCGCGCCAGGAAGTCCCAGTAGAGCGTGGTGAACGGGCAGGCCTGCTCACCCGTCCGCAGCGCCGGCTGGTAGCGGCAGCCGGCACAATGGTTGCTCATGCGTTCGATGTACTTGCCGGTAGCTGCGTAGGGTTTACTGGCCATCACGCCGCCGTCGGCAAACTGGCTCATGCCCAGCACATTCGGCAGTTCCACCCATTCCACCGCATCCACGTAGACGGCCAGATACCAGGCGTGCACCTGGCGTGGGCTCACACCGTGCAGGAGCGCATAAAGGCCGGTGACCATCAGCCTCTGGATATGGTGTGCGTAGCCATGTTCCAGTGTTTGCGTAATGGCGTCGTTCAGGCAGCGCATGTCGGTCGCGCCAGTCCAGAACCAGGCGGGCAGGTCGTCGGTCGCTCCCAGGGCATTGAGTTCGCCATAGGCCGGCATCTTCAGCCAATAGATGCCCCGGACATATTCCCGCCAGCCCAGCACCTGGCGCACAAAGCCCTCCACCGCGGCCAGCGGGGCGCGGCCTCCCGCGTACGCCTGTTCGGCAGCGTGAATGACCTCGCGCGGGTTCAGCAGCTTCAGGTTCAGCGCCGCCGAGATGTGCGCGTGGTAGAGCCAGGGCTGACCTGCCCACATCGCATCCTGCCACTGGCCGAAGTGCTCGAGCCGGTCTTCGACAAAGCTGTGGAGCACCCGCAGCGCCTGCTCGCGCGTCACCGGCCAGCCGAAACGCGCCACACTGCCGGGGTGGCTCGCAAAACGCCGGCTGACCAGGGCAATGACGTCCTGGGTGATGGCATCAGGCGCAAAGCGTGGCGGGTCCGGCACGCAGCCTGGGCCGCGGGCCGGGAAAGCCTGGCGGTTGTCAGCATCAAAGTTCCACGCGCCACCTGCCGGGCTGCCATCTGCCTGTAGCAGTACACCGTGGCGGCGCCGCATCTCGCGATAGAAGTACTCCATGCGCAGCTGCTTGCGCCCCTTCGCATGGTTGGCGAACTCGGCGGTGCTGCACAGGAAATGGGTGTCGGGCAACAGGTCAAGCGGGATTCTGCGAGCGCTCGCGGCGGCCTCTAGCTGGGTCCGGACGCGGTGGTCGCCGGGTTCAACCAGGCGCAGGCGCTGCACCACACACCCAGACAGCGTGCGCAGGAGTTCGTCGGCCAGCGTGCTGTTCGGCGTGTCGGCCGTGCTGTCGGTAAGGGTACGGTAGAGAACCGTGCAGCCTTCTGTCCGTAACGTCTCGGCGAAATGCCGCATGGCCGAGAGGAACAGCACGGTCCGCTGCTTGGCTGACCAGACCTGTGTCGACTCATCGCTGACTTCCGCCATCCACACCGCGTCCTGGGTGGGATCGAAGCCGGCGAAGGCGTCAGACCCGCGATCCAGCTGGTCACCCAGCACGAGCACCAGGTGGCGCAGGGGTGCGTCAGTGAGTGGCGGCATGCGCTGCTCTGTTTCTTCGGCAGGCCGCGGAGCAGTACAGCACCTCGCTCCAGTTCCTGGCCCACGCCTTGCGCCAGCTCATCTCACGCCCACACACCCTGCAGGTCTTGCTGGGCAGGCGAGCCTTGTTGCCTTTGAAGCTCACTCGCAGGTCAGGTTCGGGCACCGGGCGGAAGCTAGCCCCTCGCCGGGCTGGGAGCGCCTGCTAAAGGTCCGCTAGATCTTCTCTTTCGGGACGCCGGTGTTCCTGGTCATCTTCCGGAATTCCAGGCCAGTGAGGACTATGCCGGTAACCATCAGCGTAAAAACGCCGATCGCGAAGTAGAAAATTGTCCCGGTACTCATGCCCGGGAGCCGCTCTGAGCCATCAGCTTGAAGTAGATGCCGAAGCACAGGATCGAGGGCACCCAGAGAGCGGTGAACAGTCCTTCCTCGCGCTGCCCCGAGAACCACAGAAAACCGGACAGGGCAAAGGAAATGGCTACGGCGAGAAGAATGAAAATATCAGACTGTTTGATCATCGTTGTCCTCCTGAAATCAGATATCCGCCGAACCGATGGCAGCCAGTAGACAACTACCGACAGCCACACTCCCAAGCACGCGCAGGCCAGAATAGCCCGCGATGACCGCCACCTCAGTTGGCAAGAGTCCCAGCATGCCTCCAAGGAGCCAGATAGATGCCGGAACCAGCAGGGTGACTCCGGCGACCAGCGCAGCCCTCAGCAGGAGGTGTCTTGACTTCACAAACCATGCAGCCTTTGTCTGAGACCCGGAGTTTAACTGCTCCGCCGCTGAATACTACGCCTGGTCGCTGGCTTTGGATTCAGCGGCACTCCTGATGTTGCCGGCGCACGGATTAAAATGGCAGCCGCTGGCCGTCCCAGCTGAACGCATTCCCGGATGCAGAGGAGTCGAGCGTGTCAAGCACCCGCAGGAGACACTCCGCAGCGTACCGTGGGCTGAACAGGCGCTTTTCCGGCACTCCAGACTGAAACGGTCTGGACAAGTCCGTATCTACGGTCCCCGGGTGCAAAGCGATGCACAGCGCGGTGGGGTTCCTCCGCGCCAGTTCGATGGCAAAGGTGCGCATCAGCATGTGCAGGGCAGCTTTCGCTGTGCGGTATGAGTACCAGCCGCCCAGCCGGTTGTCCTCAATAGAGCCTACCCGCGCCGAGAGCGCAGCGAACACGGCCTTCTCGCCTGTCGCAAGCCCTTCGAGGAAGTGCTTCGCGAGCAGCGCGGGCCCAATGGCATTGACCGCAAACGACTCCGCCAGTGACTGCCCGGTCAGCGCTCGCCAGCTCTTTTCCGGCTGCAGTCCGCCATCGTCATGCAGTACGCCAGTGGCGACCAACACCAGGTGCAGCGGCCCGTCGGCCCGACAGCGGGCCGACGCAGCCACGATGGACGCCTCGTCCCGGAGGTCGAAGGGGATGGACAAAACCCGGGGATTTTCCAGGGCTGGCCGGGTCCGCGTCAGTCCATAGACCTGGGCCACCTGCGGCGATTCCGCCAGCAACGCGACCAGCGCACTACCAATGCCGCCGCCGGCACCCACGACCACGGCGCGCAGCCCGTCGGGAAAAGACCCGAGTCTCATCCGGGCCCGCTATCAGGTTTTCTCGCAAGGATAAGCGTCAGCGACATAGGCCGGGCCTTTCATCACCAGCACCACAAGCGCGTCAGGACGCCAGTGGCGAGACACAGGCACGCGCAGGCACTCAGGCGAAGGCGCATTGGCAGATACCATGCCGGCAGGCTGGCAAAGGCTGCGAGGCGGCGGTCCTGCCCATAGTGGGCAGCAAACCCTGCGATCAGGAGCCCGCTGGCAAGTGGACCGGGTACCAGCAACGCGGGCCAGGCCAGCAGCGCCGGCACGACACTCCACCCGAACGTTTCGTTTTGCCGCCGCTGAGCGGATTCATCCCTGAACTCGCTCAGGGTCATGGCGAAACCCCAGTGCAGGGCGCCAACGAAACTCAGAATCACGGCACCGTAGGCGCGCAGGGCGGCGCTGAAAAACGCCGCCTGTTCATCGTCGATCAGGCTGCCGAGTGCCAGAGCAACAAACGGCACCAAGCCACCGTAGCCAAGCCAGGCAACGGTAAGTGGCATAGCGGACCGCGACTGCAGGGACATCACGCTCCCGGACGCTGTGTGGCGAGCCTAAGGTCACACCAGGCCACGACTGGCAATAAAACCGACCCGCAACGGTTGGCGAATCACTCAGGTCTGGCTTCTGCGCGGTCGTCCCTCGTGCGTCATAGCAGCATACCGTCCCACGTCATCACCAGAATCGGCACCGGGCCTGCGCGCAGCCGGAACTCCGTGGCGCGGCAGGAGCTGCCGTGGGTTTTTGAGTATAGCGGGCTGTGGCCCCACCCGGTTTCCCTGGTCGACACACTGGCTGCAACGTACGGCCATCTGGAGTTTGCTCGCCTGCAGGGCTCCTATGGCTGGGTGATCCGCAACGATCAGGCGAAGAACCGGGAGGCACTGGGCATCTCGACACTGCGCGAGTACCTCCAGCGTTTCCGGCAACAGGATGCGCCGAAGCTCCCCTACCTGATGCACCTGTCGGTCAACCGTCACCTGCCCCGGCTCCGGTCCCACTTCGTCCTGCCGCCGGAGTTCATCCCGAACTGGGCAGACCTGCCCGGACTCGACCGCATCAGTGGTCCCGAGCTGTTCATCGGCCAGCGTGGTACGGGTTTCGGGCCAGTCCACGTCGACCATGCCGCCGTGCATGTAGGCTTTATCCAGCTCGAGGGCGAGAAGGAATTCCTGCTGTTTCCTCCAGAGGATGGCCCGAACCTGTATCGCTACGCGGGCGCCCAGTTTCCCTGGCAGCTGCGGAACTCCCGGGTCTACAACCTGGAACCCGCGTCCCTCGACCGGTTTCCGCTCCTGCGCAGGACCCACCCCGTAGCGCTGGTGCTGAAGGCCGGCCAGGCACTCTGGATGCCAGCCAACTGGTGGCACACCACCATGAACCACTCCAACACTGTCAGTTACAGTATCCGCATCGTCAATCACACCAATGTGCTCCGCACGGTAGCGGAGTACGCCGCAGGGCTGCCGCGTCTGCTGTCGAGACTGTCAGCACGCGCCTGACCGCCCTTCTTTCCCTGGCGCTACTCGTCGGCTTTGTCACGGCGATCTGCCCCGGGGCAGGCCTTGCTGCGTTCAAGGTGATCGTTGCCGGATGACCTGGTCCTGCCCAGTGAGCCCGCCCCTGGCGACGCCCTGTCCGCAGCCCAAGACCTCCGCCATTCCTGGTTCCTGTCAACGCCGCCGCCGGGTTACGCTTGCCCCCTGCTGCGGTCGTCACGGGCACCGGTTCTCATCCTCCTGACGTCGGCCCTCGTTACTGCCTGCGGAGGCGGTGGGGGAGGCGGGCAGCCGGCGGGGCCCATCTCGCCGGCCGAGGCCTCGGGCTTGCTGACTACTACGACCTGCTCGCGGCCAGCGCTGTTGGCAACTTTCGCGAGCGCCTGGAAAGCGTGACGCCCAGCCCCGTGATGGGCGTGTACCTCAGCATGCTGGCCAACCAGCAAGCCGATCCGGAACTCAACATCCGCCCGGACGAGAACTACGCCCGGGAGCTGCTGCAACTGTTCACCATCGCCGTGGTGGAGCTCCGGACGGACGGCTCGGTGCGCCTCGACGCGGTTGGCGTGCCGCTGCCCACCTTTGATCAGTCGGTCATTGAAGGCTTCGCCCAGGTCAACACTGGCTGGACTTTCGGCGGCTCGCCGTCTTTTGCTGAACCGTCCCTTGACGATCTCCGGCCGATGGAACCGTTCGCTGCTTTCCATGCTACGCAACCCAGGCGTCTGCTGGGCGGACTCTCACCAGCAACGGCGACGGCACCGACCACGGCTGGAGGAGCCATCAGGTAGTCGTTGGCGGCGCGGTACGCGGTGGTGACATCGACGGCGCCATGCCCAGCCTGGAGAGCGACGGCGCCGATGACCTCGGCGGCGGGCGCATCGTTCCCGGCCTGGCAGTCGACCAGTACGCAGCCACCCTGCTGCGGTGGTTCGGTCTTAGCGAGGGGCAGATTGACCTGGCAGCACCCGGTCTCGGCGCTTTTCCCCTCAGGGATCTGGGTTTTCTGGCGTGAGGACGCGCGCCGGACTATTGCCCCTCAAGGCTGTAGGCTAGGGCAATGGCCCGGCGCTCAAAGAAATTCTATGTCTTCTGGAGTCTGACCGGGTTCGTGGCGCTGGCCCTGCTGTTCGGGTCCTTGAAATCCGGTGGGCTGAAGACACCCCTGCCGGCGCCGCCGGGAACCCGGCTCGCAACAGCAGCGGAAATGGCCGGCGCCGGCTGTCGGCGGCAAGTGATCCCGGTGCAGCTGGCGCCCGGCAGCTGGCTGAACTTTGACGTGGTAGGTGAGTTGTGCAGCACCGGCGAACTGGACGGCAAGGTGCTGCAGGTACTGGTCTCTGGCTCGGGTTATGGGTCCATCTACTGGGACTTTCCCTATCAACCCGATACCTATTCCTATACGCGAGCGGCACTGCGGGCCGGCTACGCGACGTTTAACTTCTACCGCCTGGGCATGGGGGAGAGCGATCATCCTCCGGGTCTGCTGCTCAACGTCGACAACCAGGCTTACGTTCTCGGTCAGATCATCGCGACTCTCCGTTCAACCCACGACTATTCCGCGGTGCTGACTGTCGGGCATTCCTTTGGCTCCGTCATCGCTATTGCCCACGGCCTGACGCATCCGGACCAGGTAGCCGGCATCGTGCTCACAGGTTTTGCCCACAACACCAACCCTGGATTCGTCACGGCCATGCGTACCGGCGTGGACCTGGCTGCGTTCAAGGGTCCCTTTGCCGGGCGGCTGGTGGATCCCACCTACCTCATCTCGAAGCCCGCAACCCGGGGCGACACGTTCTACACGCGCGCCAATGCGGATCCCCGCGTGATCGAGACCGACGAACTCAATCGGCAGACGACGGCGGTTGCCGAGGCCATCTCGGCCAGCAAGTACTTCGGCCCGCAGTCCCGGGGCCTGCAGGTCCCAGTTTTACTGTTGCTGGGGGAGGATGATTTCGTCGTCTGTGGTGGCGAGCTGAACTGCCGGGAGCATGCTGAAGCGATTGCCCATGAGCAGGCTTTCTTCTCGCCGGCTGCCTGCCTGGAGGTCGTTGTTCTGGATGACACCGGCCACGACAGCGCATTGCACCTTAACGCCCCGCAGAACTTCGCTCTGATGCTGAATTGGGCTGCCCGGCGCGTGGGCACCGGCGCTGGCACAGCGCCGACCGCGCCCTGCCGCCCGGCCGGCAAGCTCCCAGCCTGACGTCTACTTCGGTGCCGGCAGGGGCGTGTTCTCCCGGGCATAGACGCTGAAGCTCGAATCGTTCTTGCTGCCCCAGGTGTCCGGCGACGGCGCCTGAAAATACTCGGGCAGGCGCTCCTTGATGATGGCCCTGAGATCCGGCGGCAGCTGATCCGCAGACTTCAGTTTGGTCATGAAGGTGCGGAACACCAGGCTGCCGTCCGCCTGGCCCTGGCGCATCCAGGGCAGCCAGGGGCCGACCCGGGTCCAGGTCCCGGAGAAATCGGTGCTCGTGGTGTCCGGGTTCTCGACGTCAGAGAGGCTGGCAACCCGCTGGAAGATCTCCGCAATGCGCAGGACCTTGCCGGCAGATTCCCGCGGCCACTTCTCCGGGGTGAGCTCGCTGGGAAACGAGGTGTGCACCTCGAAGGTTGAGAACACCTTGTCGTCGAAAACATTCCAGCCCAGGGGCAGAGGCACCTGCATCAGCTTGCCATCAAAATCCATCTCGATGGCAGTGCCGAATCTGGGGCTCACGATCAGGTGCGCATTGACCGTCATGTTGTGAATGGATTTCACATCACACAGTTCGCCGGTGTAGGGATTTTTCCACTGATCAATGAACTTGCCGGTCTTGAGATCCGTATAGAACGCGCATTCCCGGTTGAAAACCCGGAACGAGCCGTCGGGTTGTGCCTCGGTACGGACCACGCCGAAGCCCTGGATGCCGATCAGCGGCTGCAACGGACGATCACGCCGCGTATCGCCGAAAATGGTGCCGCCGAACCAGCCCGGTGTTTCCTTCTTCGGGTCCAGATCGCCGGTCAGCTTGATGAAGGCCCGCAGGCTCTGCGCGGGATCCTGGAAATCCACTGGCACACGCTTTGCACCGGTCGCGCACCCGCCGAGCAGCAGGCCACCGGCGGCGATGCCGCCAATGCCGAGGGCTGACTGCAGGGCTGCACGCCGGCTCTGCGGCTGGGTCATCCAGTTACTGTCCATCGTTTATCTCCATTGAGGGTTCTTGATCGGCGCAGCGCCGCTTACCGCAGCACTACCGTCTTCATCCCGTTCACAAACACCCGGTGCTCCAGCTGCAGCTTGACGGCCCGCGCCAGGGTGATTGATTCGACGTCGCGGCCAATTGCGGCGAGATCGTCGGGGGACATCGTGTGGTCCGCCCGCTCCACCGCCTGCTCGATGATCGGGCCTTCATCCAGCTCGGCAGTGACGTAATGGGCTGTGGCGCCAATCAGCTTGACGCCGCGCCGGTGGGCCTCGTGGTAGGGCTTCGCCCCCTTGAAACCCGGCAGGAAGGAGTGGTGAATATTGATCACCCGCCCGGGGTACTTCTCGCACAGGGCGGGGGAGAGGATCTGCATGTAGCGGGCCAGCACGATCAGGTCAGCCTGGCAGTCCGCTGCGATTTCCAGCAGCCGGGACTCGGATGCTGCCTTGGAGTCGGGAGTTACCGGCACGTGAAAGTAGGGCACCTTGTGCCAGCCGGCCAGTCCGGCGAGGTCCATGTGATTTGACACGATCGCCGGGATCGTCATCCGGAGGGCGCCGGTGCGGTAGCGGTACAGGAGGTCATTCAGGCAGTGATCGTACTTCGAGACCAGGATCAGCACCCGGGGCAGGATCCGCGTGTCGTGCACCTGCCAGTCCATGCCAAAGCGGGTGGCGATCCCGGCGAAGCCGGCCGTAAAGGCCGTCCGGGAGTAGCCCTGGTCCCGGGGAACAAAGCGGGTGCGCATGAAGAACGTGCCGGTATCCGGGTCGCCGAAGTGGGTGGACTCCTCGATGAAATAGTTCTGGCTGGTGAGGAAGCCGGCCACGGCCGCAACGATGCCGACGGCATCGGGACAAACCACGGTCAGAATGAAGGATTGCGCGTCGGACATTCGGCTCGAATGTTAGCAGGATCGACGCGGCAACCGGGATTGGTCAGAATGGCCGAAGGGAGAGGGACGAATGGCCAGCAAACCCAAAGATGTGCCGGCGGAGGCCGCCGGCTTTCTGGCGGCCAACCCCGAGGTTCGTGCGATCGAGCTATTGCTGCCCGATCTCAATGCCATTCTGCGGGGCAAGCGGGTCAGCCGCCGGGAGTTGGCGGGGCTCTTCCGGGAAGGCATCACGTTTCCCGCCACCGGCATCCTGATGGACAGCCGGGGCTCTCTCATCGACGGTCTCGCTCACGGTAGCGACGACGGCGATCCCGACTATGTCTGCCTGCCGGTTACCGGCTCCCTGGCACCGGTACCCTGGTCGAAGACGCCCCTGGGGCAGTGCCTGATTGCCATGTACGAGCGGGATGGCCGGCCCTACTTTGCCGACGCGCGCCACGTGCTCGCCGGTGTGCTCGCCCGGTTCGCGGCGCTTGGCCTGACCCCCGTGGTTGCGGTCGAGTACGAGTTCTACCTGCTGGAGGATACCCGGGGCGAGATCCCCCGCACCCGCGCCGGTCGGGTACCCGGTACCAGGCGCCGCCCTGCCGGGCCCCGGGCCTACAGTCTTGAAGACCTGCATGATCTGGACGGCTTCTTTGCCCGGGTCCAGGCCGCCGCTGCGGAGCAGGGTGTCCCTGCCGGTGCCATCGTGTCCGAGTACGGCGCCGGCCAGTTCGAGGTCAACCTGCATCACGAGACCGACGCCCTGGCCGCCTGTGATCACGCAATCCTGCTCCGGCGCCTGATCCGCGGCATCGCCCGCCAGGAAGGCCTGGCCGCCACCTTCATGGCGAAGCCGTTCAAGGACATGGACGGTTCCGGCATGCATGTGCACTTCAGCCTGCTGGACCGCGAGGGGCGGAATGTCTTCGGGCCCGCTCCCCCGGCGGCAACACCGGACGCCTATCCGGACCCGCTGCGGCACGCGGTGGGCGGCATGCTGGCAGCCCTGCCCGAGTCCCTCGCGATTTTCGCCCCCAACGCCAACTCCTACCGCCGGTTCCGCGCCGGGTTCTTTGTGCCGATCGCTCCCAACTGGGGCCCGAACCACCGGCAGGTGGCCCTCCGGATTCCCACCTCCGATGATGCCAACGTGCGCGTCGAGCATCGGGTGGCCGGTGCTGACTGCAATCCCTACCTCGCGATGGCAGCGATCCTCGCGGCGGCCTACGTCGGCATCACGGGCCGCGTCGAGCCGCCGCCCATGATCCGGGCTGGTGAGCCCGTGGCCCTGCCCACGGGGCCATCACCCCGGTGGGAGTCGGCCCTCGCAGCCTTTGACCGCAGCACCCTCTGGCCCGACTACCTGGGCGCTGAGTTCACCAGGGTGTACGGCGCCGCCCGGCGCTACGAGGCGGATGCCTACCACGCCGAGGTCCCGGGACTCGACTACGAGTGGTATCTCGGGGCCGTCTGACCCCACCAGCCGGGTTTTCCCCCTCCCGGACTTCCACCACCCTGATCCGGCGGCGTAGGCTTGGACGCGTGCCCTCAGGGGCCCGCCCCACAAAGCCAAGCAGGACAGGGCAAGCCAATGACCGACGCTTTCAGCTTTCATCTTTGATCGCCCGCGTACGCCACGCGCGCAGTCTGACCCAGACCTCGGGGCGGAGCGCGGGGCGCTTCGGGGGGGGGTCGTCGTTACCTGGCTGATTCTCCCCGGACTGGCGCTGGGGAATCTGCTCCTGCGTTTCGCTTGAGTAGCAGGAGCGCCTCCGAGGCTGGAGGTTCGCCCATGAGGCGGAGTCTGCTGCGGGGAAATCCCGTCCGAAGAAGTTTGCGAGCACGGGTGGTGTCGCCAGTCGCCTGGTCGGCGCTGGCTTCGGCGCGGGAGACTTTTTTCCAGGCCGTGTTGCAGACCTCTGCAACGATCAGGTCCGGTGCGATCAACACGTCCTCGCCTTCTGCAAGTTCACGTGCCCATTGATCGCCGGACTCTGCGAAAAACCATTTGGCAGCGACGCTGGCGTCGACCAGGGCCAGGGTTATGGCGAGCCGGAGGCGCAAAGGAAGCACAGAAACTGGCCGGATTCTCCCGAAAGTTCGCCAGCTTAACTGGCTATTTCCACGCGTCCCGCGCGCGCAAAGCGCAGGCGCCAATAGGGGTTGCCGAAGGTGTCGACAGACACCTGTCTCCCCGTGCTGGGGGCGTGCACGAACCGGCCCTGGCCCAGGTAGATGGCGACGTGGGAGGTGCGGCTGCCGTCCCGGAAGAACAGCAGGTCGCCAGCTTCAGCCCGTTCGAGGGTCAGGGGAGCGGAGGCGTCCATCTGGGCCGACGCTGTGCGGGGGAGGCGGCGACCGGCGTTGGCATAGGCGTACTGCACCAGGCCACTGCAGTCGAAGCCCTGGGGCGTGGAACCGCCCCATTTGTAGGGCACCCCCACCATCTGCATGGCGGTGGTAACGACCTGGGCGCGCACGGCATCTGCGGGTTGCGGGCCAGCGCTGGGGACGTCACCGGGAGCGTCCGGCACCCTCGGCGGGCTGCTGCACCCGGCAAGACTCAAGCTTATGGCGGCGAGAACGGCCAGCAAGACCGGGAAAAGACTGCGCTGCAGTGCCATTCGGGGGTAGCCCAAGTCCACGCCCAGACAGGAGTTTACACGGGGTTTGCTGGTGCCCGGCCAGGCCGCCAGTCACAAAGTGTGCGTCTGCCTCGCGGCCCCCCTATAATTCGCGCCCATCGTACCCCCGGCTGCCCCCAATGAATGATCTGCCCGCCCCTGCGGCCTCCAAGCTGCGGAACATCGCCATTATTGCCCACGTGGATCATGGCAAGACCACCCTCGTGGACAAGCTCCTGCGCCAGTCCAGCACGCTGGATTCCCGCTTCCAGCTGCCCGACCGGGCCATGGACTCGAATGCCATTGAGAAAGAGCGGGGCATCACGATCCTGGCCAAGAACACGGCGATTCTGTGGCTGGACTACCGGATCAATATTATCGACACCCCGGGCCACGCCGACTTCGGCGGTGAGGTAGAGCGCGTACTCTCCATGGCGGACAGCGTTCTGCTGCTGGTCGACGCGGTTGATGGCCCGATGCCCCAGACCCGCTTTGTCACCCAGAAGGCCTTTGCCCAGGGCTTCACGCCCATTGTGGTGATCAACAAGGTCGACCGGGATGGAGCGCGCCCCGGCTGGGTGCTGGACCAGACGTTTGAGCTGTTTGACCGCCTGGGCGCGACGGATGCCCAGCTCGATTTTCCGGTGATCTACGCCTCGGCCCTCAATGGCTATGCGGGACTGGAGCCCGACGTCCGCTCCGGTGACATGACGCCGCTCTTCGAGGCCATCGTGCAGCACGTCCGGCCCCCGGCCGTGGATCCGGAAGGTCCGCTGCAGCTGCAGGTTTCCAGCCTGGACTACGACTCCTACGTGGGCATGCTGGGTATCGGCCGCATCACCCGTGGCCGGGCGACAGCCAGCACCACGGTCAGCATCGTGGGCGCCGAAGGTAAGGTCCGCATGGGCAAGCTCGGCGAGCTCTACGGCTTTCTGGGCCTGAACCGCTACAAGGTGGAGCAGGTCAGTGCCGGCGACATCGTAGTCTTCAGCGGTATCGAGGAGCTCTTCATCTCCGACACGGTGTGCGACCGGGAGCATCCGGAGGCGCTGCCGCCCCTGAAGGTGGACGAACCGACGATTACGATGACCTTCCAGGTCAACAAGTCGCCCTTCGCCGGCAAGGAGGGCAAGTTCCTCACCAGCCGGCACATCAAGGAGCGGCTGGAGCGGGAACTGAAGCACAACGTGGCGCTGCGCGTGGAGCCCACGGGTGACCCGGACAAGTTCCAGGTCTCGGGCCGCGGTGAGCTGCACCTCTCGATCCTCATCGAAAACATGCGCCGGGAAGGTTACGAGCTGGCCGTGTCCAGGCCGGAAGTGATCCTGCAGGAGATCGACGGCGAGACCTGCGAGCCCTGGGAACAGCTCACGGTGGACTTCGAGGAAGCCTATCAGGGCGCTGTGATGAGCCGGCTGGCCGAGCGCAAGGGCGAACTCCTCACCATGACGCCGGACGGCAGCGGGCGTCTGCGTCTCGAGTACCGCATCCCCGCCCGCGGCCTGATCGGCTTCCGCACCGAGTACCTCACCTGCACTGCCGGCACGGGCCTCATCTACCACGTCTTCGATAAATACGACCGGCGCATTGCGGCGTCCATCGGCCAGCGCAACAACGGTGTGCTGGTGTCGATGGTGCCCGGCAAGGCCCTGGCCTACGGGCTGTTCAACCTGCAGGAGCGCGGCCGTCTCTTTATTGGCCATGGCGACCCCGTCTACGAAGGCATGCTTTGCGGGATTCACAGTCGTGGCAACGATCTGGTCGTGAACCCCACCAAGGCCAAGCAGCTCACCAACATCCGGGCAGCGGGGACTGACGAAGACCTCATCCTGACGCCGCCCATCCGGATGTCCCTGGAGCAGGCCCTGGAGTTCATTGACGACGACGAGCTGGTGGAGGTGACGCCCACCAGCATCCGGCTGCGCAAGAAGCTGCTGCTGGAGACTGACCGGAAGCGGGATTCGCGCCAGCGCGCCTAGGCGCTCCTACAAGTCAGTAACCAACCAAGAGTTACGCTCATGGCCGACTATCAGGCTCCTGTCCGGGAAATGCTCTTTGCCATCCGCGACCTCGCGGGTCTGGACCGGATCACCCGTTTGCCCGGCTACGGGGAGGCGACCGCGGAAACTGCCGAAGCCATTCTCGAGCAGGCCGCCGAGCTGGCAGAGGGCGTCCTCAGCCCCACCAACGCCATTGGCGACCGGAAGGGAACCCGGGTCGAGAACGGCGGGGTGGTCGTTCCCGAGGAGTTCAAGGCGGTCTACCGGGAGTTCAAGGCCGGGGGCTGGTCAGGCGTCACGGCCCCGGAGGAGTTTGGTGGGCAGGGCCTGCCGTTCCTGTTTGGCGTGGCTATCGAGGAAATGTGGTGCTCGGCCAATCTGGCCTGGTCCCTCTGCCCGCTGCTCTCGGAAGGCGCGGCCCGCGCCATCGAAGCCCATGGCTCTCCCGAGCTGCGCAAGGCCTACCTGCCCAAAATGACTGCGGGCGAGTGGACCGGCACGATGAACCTCACCGAACCTCAGGCGGGCACCGATCTGGCGGCGTTGCGCACCCAGGCCGTACCGGAGGGGGATCACTACCGGATCAGCGGCCAGAAGATCTACATCACCTGGGGCGACCATGACATGACGGAGAACGTCGTGCACCTGGTGCTCGCCCGCCTGCCCGACGCGCCACCCGGCGTCCGGGGCATCTCCCTGTTCCTTGCGCCCAAGTTTCTGCTCAAGGCCGACGGCACGCCCGGCGAGCGCAACCGGCTGCGGCCGCTCTCCGTCGAGCACAAGCTCGGTATTCATGGCAGCCCGACCTGCGTGATGTCCTTCGACGGGGCGGTCGGCTACCTGGTCGGGGAGCTGAACAATGGCCTCGCCGCCATGTTCACGATGATGAATCATGCCCGTCTCGGTGTGGGACTTGAGGGTGTTGCAGTTTCCGAGCGTTCCTACCAGAGCGCCCGCGCCTACGCGAAGGATCGGGTGCAGGGCCGCGTCGCAGGGGAGACCGGCCGCACCGCGATCATCGGCCACGCGGACGTGCGCCGCATGCTGCTCACCATGAAGGCTTACATCGAGGCGATGCGCGGCATCACCTACGTGACAGTGGCTGACCTGGATCTGGGCCGCCGCCATCCGGACGAGGCCACCCGTGCCCACCATCAGGCCCGCGTCGACCTCATGACGCCAGTGGTCAAGGGCTGGTCTACCGAGATGGGTCAGGTACTGGCCTCCCTGGGCCTGCAGGTGCATGGCGGCATGGGCTATGTGGAAGAGACTGGCGTGGCCCAGTACCTCCGGGACGCCCGCATCACGACGATCTACGAAGGCACCACCGGCATCCAGGCCAACGACCTGGTGAGTCGCAAGATCCTGCGGGACGGCGGCGCGTCGCTGCGGTCCCTCGTCCTGGAACTGCGCTCCTTCGAAGCCGAGCTGGCGACGGTGGCGGACCTGGAGGTGCTGACCAGGGGCCTGCGGGAAGGGCGGGAGGCCATCGAGGCAGCGGGCGCCTGGCTTCAGGCCAATCACGCCCGGCACCCCGCTGCGCCCGGCGCCGCTTCCTACCATGTGCTGATGTTGCTGGGCACCGTCACCGGCGGCTGGCAGCTGGCCCGGGGCGCCCTGATTGCCCACGCACGACTGGCGGCCGGAGCCACCGGACCCGACCGGGACTTCTTCAAGGCCAAGGTCGTCACCGCCCGTTTCTACGCAGAGCAGTTCCTGCCCCTGGCCACGGCGCACCTGCGGGCCCTGCAGGCGGGCCCCGACACGCTGCTGGCCCTGCCCGACGACCAGTTCTAGCAAGAGGTACCAGCCATGACCAGCAAGAAGCCTGGCTTTACCACCCGGCAGGTCCACAGCGGGGTGGTGCCCGATCCGGTGACCGGCGCCATTCTTACGCCCATCTACCAGACCACCACCTACGTTCAGGAGTCGGTGGATCGGTACCTCGAGAAGGGTTACTCCTATTCCCGTTCTGCCAACCCCACCGTCCGGGCGCTGGAAAACAAGCTCACGGACCTGGAGGGTGGCTCCGACACGATCTGCTTTGGAACGGGCATGGCAGCGATCAACGGCTTGTTCCTGGCGTACCTGAATGCCGGTGATCACGCGATCATTTCCGAGATGGTTTACGGCGGCACCTACCGCCTGAGCACCAAGGTGTACTCCCGCTTTGGCGTCGACTTTTCCTTTGTTGATACGGCTGACGCCGCCAACGTCCGCAAGGCGATCCGGAAGAACACCCGGCTCATCCTTACCGAGACTCCGGCGAACCCCACCCTCAAGCTCACTGACCTGCAGGCAGTGTCCGACGTGGCCCGGGAGCACGGCATTCTCCATGCGGTAGACAACACCTTCCTCACACCCTACTACCAGCGGCCGCTCGAGTTGGGCGCCGACATGGTGATTCACAGCACGACGAAGTACTTCGACGGGCATAACGCCACGGTCGGCGGCGCGCTGGTCGTCAGCACGGAAGAGCAGTCCAGGGCCATTCGCTACATCATGAATGCTGCAGGCATGATCATGTCGCCCCAGGTGGCCTGGCTGACGCTGCAGGGGTGCAAGACACTGTCGGTGCGCATGGACCGCCAATCTGCCAATGCTCTGGCTATTGCCCGGTTTCTGCAGACGCATCCGCAGGTCACGGCCGTGAACTATCCGGGACTCCCGTCCTTTCCCCAGCACAACCTGGCCACCCGCCAGGCCTCGGGCTATGGCGCCATGCTCTCCTTTGAGGTCCTGGGCGGGGTGGCAGCCGGCAAGGCGCTGATGGACCGCATTCGACTCTGGACTCTCGCCGAGAACCTGGGCTCCGTGGAATCCCTGATTACTCACCCGGTGACCATGACCCACGCGGCCGTCGAACCCGCTGAACGCCAGCGGATCGGTCTGACGGACGGCCTCGTGCGGTTATCTGTGGGTCTGGAGGACGCTGCCGATCTCATCGATGCCCTGCGCGACGCGCTCGACAATCGGTAGTCCGCTGCTGGTTTTCTCCCCCAATGCACCGGAGACACACGGAAAGTTCTGCTACTGATTGTTGCCGAATCCCGTTCCCAGAAACGTGAGCTGCCGCACGGCGTCGGCTTCTCTGCAGCAGAGAGCACCGTCTTCACCTCACTTGCGTGTCACCTGACGCGCGCTCCAGCCAGCTCTCGCTCAGCTGATAGTAATTTCTTGTCCCTAGCATCACGCCTGCTTCTGGAACTCGGGTTCCGGAAGCAGCGTTCGACGTGCTGATCAAAGCCGGTCTGAAGCAACTGGCGTTGCGCAATCAGTGGTGGTGACTCCCTGCTGACTCCGCACGCCAATGTTCACAACGACTCTCGTCATTGCTGGCGTCTTAACAATATCCGGAACTCAGTACGCAGATTGAGCAAGCTGAATTGACAGGCTATCTCCGTCTGAGGAGGATCTAAGGCCACTGCACAGGGCAAACCCATCTAAAGGTGGGGGCGCAAAGCTACCGGTCTAAGGGGATTCCTATGACAGCGGGGTTGCCAGTGGGTAGCGCGGCGTGGCTGCGAGTACCCGTTAGCTTCTTTATTACCATTCTTCTCCTCTCCAGCGGAGGGGAGGCCGACGCTGCTTCGTCAAACAGCGTTGTCATCAGCGCGCCAGTGACCCGTCCCACCTATGCCACAACTATCGGCAAGGTATCACTCGCCGGTACAGCCAGCGCCAGGGCCGGTGTAGTCCAGGTGACCTGGCGCAGTGATCGTGGCGGCAGCGGCGTGGCAACCGGGACCAGCCGCTGGTCGGCACCCAACGTCCGGCTGGCCTCAGGCATCAACAACATCGTGGTTACAGCCTCCGATCGCCTGGGAAGATCTCGCCAGGACAGCGTTGCCGTGACGTACACGCCGCCCGCGGACACCACGCCGCCCGCGGCCCCCGGGAGCCTGGGCGCCACTGCGACCTCGGGTACCCAGATCAACCTGACCTGGGGAGCCGCCAGCGACAGTGTGGGCGTCACCGGGTATGCGCTTGAACGGTGCCAGGGAGCGGGCTGCACAAGCTTTGCGCAGATCGCCACGGCCACGGCTACGACCTTCAGCAACACGGCGCTGGCCGCCGGCACGACCTACCGCTACCGGGTGCGGGCACGGGATGCGGCCAATAACCTGAGCGCCTACTCACCGACGGCTACGGCGTCGACCCCCGCGGCCGCTGACGCCACGGCCCCGACGGCCCCAGGCAGCCTGGGCGCCACCGCGACCTCCAGCACCCAGATCAACCTGAGCTGGGGAGCCGCCAGCGACAGCGTGGGCGTTACCGGGTACGCGCTTGAACAGTGCCAGGGAGCGAGCTGCACCAGCTTTACCCAGATCGCCACGGCCACGAGCACGACCTTCAGCAACACGGGGCTGGCCGGCGGCACGACCTACCGCTACCGGGTGCGGGCATGGGATGCGGCCAACAATCTGGGCGCTTACTCACCGGCGGCCACCGCTACAACGCCAGCCGCGGCTGACACCACGGCGCCGACGGCCCCAGGGAACCTGGGCGCCACCGCGACCTCCAGCACCCAGATCAACCTGACCTGGGGAGCCGCCAGCGACAGTGTGGGCGTCACCGGGTATGCGCTTGAGCGCTGCCAGGGAGCGAGCTGCACAAACTTCACGCAGATCACCACCGCCACGGGCACGACCTTCAGCAACACGGGCCTGACCGGCGGCACGACCTACCGCTACCGGGTGCGGGCACGGGATGCGGCCAACAATCTGGGCGCCTACTCACCGACGGCGACGGCTGCGACGCCAGCGGCGAATAGTCCGCCCGTTATCTCAGGCTCTTCAGGCACGACCGTAGTCGCTGGCACGGCCTATGCGTTCACGCCAACGGCGTCCGACCCGGATGGACAGACACTGACGTTCAGTGTCATGGGTGCTCCCGCCTGGGCAACCTTCAACACCGCTACAGGCAGACTCAACGGTACCCCGGGAGTCGGCGATGTAGGCCTGACCGAGGGTATCGTGATTACGGTCAGCGACGGCACTGCCTATGCGTCACTGCCCGCATTCTCGCTGGCCGTTACGCAGAGCGCGTCCGGGTCGGCACTGCTGTCCTGGCTGCCACCAACCACGCGGGAGGATGGATCCGCCCTCACAAACCTCGCCGGGTACCGCATACGCTATGGGCAGAACGCAGCGGCACTGACACTTTCAGTAGCGCTGAACAGTTCCGCGCTGACCAGTTACCTGGTAGAGGGCCTCACGGCAGGGCGGTGGTACTTCAGCATCAGCGCCCTCGATGCCGCGGGAGTCGAGAGTGACCCCTCAAACATAGGATCGAAGACGATTCTCTGAGGGAGTCCTTCCCACCTTCTGGCCATCTTGAAAAGTCCCGAGTCGCCCCTAGATCAGGTGCCATGCGCTGCCACGGTAGCGCTGCGCGGTAACCACAGGGAGACTTAAGAGATGACACTCGTTAACTAGAGCCCCTTGCGGGAGCTCGACGACCTGTTCAATCAGTACGGCCGGATGCTGGGCCGTTCGGCCACGCCGTCTGCCGCGGGCAGGGACAGCAATTCAGCTGAATGGCGTCCGGTCGCCAACATTTCGGAAACCGCCGGCCACTACCTCATCAAGGCAGAGCTGTCGGAAGTGGCCAGGAAGGACATCGATGTCTCGGTGCACGAAGGCGTGATCACCATCCGGGGCGAACGGCGCCTGGAGAATCGGAGCGGTGCTGAGAAACATCACCGCATCGAGTCCTTCTACGGCACTTTCACCCGCAGCTTTACGCTGCCGGCTGATGTGGATGAAACAAAGATCGAGGCCGAGAGCAAGGACGGTGCTCTGACCGTGCGTCTGCCCAAGACGGAAGTCCGTAAGCCCCGGCCTATCGCGGTACAGGTTCGCTGAGTGCTTTGACCAGCGGCAGGCCTCACGCCGCCTGTCGCTGGTCCATTTGACTTGTTGTGCCGCGCACTTAACCGAATCTGTTATTTGGTTTCTGGCGCCCCCCCGAAGAGTGACTCGGTGCCGGAATTGCAGTCGCAGTGCTTACTAGTATTCGCCTCGGGTCTTGAGGCTGTACCGGCAGCGTTCTTTCCGGTCCGAGGTTTCGCTGATGAGTACTTCTCCCGGGCAGTTTGGCTGGCTCCGTACGGCGATCGTGATGTCTGTGGTTGGGCAACTGCCTGCGGTGGCCACCGGGGATTCGCTGGTCATCGGACCTGAATCGTTCCCGCTCCAGACCACGTGGAGCGCGCCACCGGTCCTTATGGTTGACGGCGCTGTACCTGCTGATCCGGGCGAGCCTCCGGCTCTGTATGCCTTCAACGTGTTTGCCAGGGAATTGTTTGCCGCGGATAACCGGGCCCCCGTCCTTGAGTTCTCCCTGAACCCGGCGGATGCGGAAGTGCTGGTCGGCTTGCGCTTCGAGTTCTAGCAGCACCCCTGCGACTACCCTGGTGCGGCCTGCCGGGGATCGCGCGCTCCAGGGCCCACCACGGCGCCGGCCGTTCTCCGGCTACAATTCCGGTTCCGGCGACGAGCCATCCGCTCTGGAACACGTGTGACTCTGACCCCCGAGGCTATCCGTATCTGGCGCGCGGAAATGTCCGGCCGCATGGCCGAGGCCGCGGGAGGGCTTGAGTCCCTGCGGCTACAGCCGCTGCCCCCGGGCATGGGGGGTCGTGATTGCGGCGGTGCGCGACGAGATCACGCACCTGCCCCACTTTCTGCGCCATCACCGGGCCGCTGGCGTCCGGCGCTTCGCCTTCATTGACAACGGTTCGGTGGACGGCACGCTCCCATACCTCCGCGCACAGCCGGACTGCGACGTGTACCGGCACAGGGGCGACTTCCTGCTGTCAGCAGCCAGCGCCGTCTGGCGCAACCTGTTGCTCGAGCGCTATGCCAGCGCCGGCTGGTGCCTGAGCATCGATGCGGACGAGGCCGCCGTCTACCCGGGCTGGCCCGCCCGCGGTCTCGACGACTTTGCCGCCACGATGCGGGCCAGCGGCCGGCGAGTGGTCAACTCCATCATGGTGGACATGTACGGTCCCGGACCGGTCCTGAACGCCAATCCCGGCCCGGACGGTGATCTCCTCGCCGCCTGCCCACTTTTCGACAGCGACGGCTACACGATTGAGATACCCCCGGACTGGCGGGGTGACCGGTTCCCGCGGCTGAACATCCGGGGCGGCCCGGAGATGCGGGCCATCCGCCCCCGCCCGCGCCCCGAGTTCGGCTGGCTGGCCAAGATGGCGCTGGTGCTGGAACCCGGCATTCTCTACCGGGATCCCCACACGGTGTTCCCCTTCGAGCTGAACTTCGATGAACCCCGCATGGCCCTGCTGCACTTCCGGTTCTTCAGCGCCATTGCAGCGAAGCTGGCCCGGATTCATGAGCGCCGGGCGACCCCGGGCGCCGTGGCGGCCTATGACCTGGTGGCAGCGCAACTGCAGGCCGACCCGGGTTTTTCATTTGCCTACCCGGGCTCGGTGGAATTTCGTTCCCCGGAGCAGCTGGTCGAGCAGGGGCTGATCAGCCTCTAGCGAGAGACCACCGTTACAATAGCGACCCGCGCCGCTGTCCGGCGCACCTGCGGCAGAGCACCCGGCATGCAGAAACTCGGGACCCCTTTCCTGCTGAAGCGCAGCGTTGCCGTTACCGGTAGCGCCGCTGCTCTGCTGGTCCTTCTGGGACTCCTCGCTCCCGGGCTTGCCCAGGCCCAGGCCCAGGATCCCGGCGTCCTGGCCGCTGCCGAGTTCAGTGACCAGTTCGGTACGGTGGATTCGCTGGCGCGGCGGGCCGGCGCACCGGTGGTCGCGATGGTAGTGGGCATCAAGGCCCTGCCCATGATTGAAAAGTGGGAGCGGGACCTGACGAAGCGGGTGCCGGGTCTGCGCTTCCTGAACGTGGTGGACCTGCCCAGCGACGTGCCGGTTGACCTCGAGCGGACCGCGGCGACGCTCCGCAAGCGGGTGCCCGCGGAGGTGTCGGTGCTCATGGATCCGGAGCGCCAGTGGGCGACGGCCTTCGCCCTGGACACGGCGTTGCCCAACCTGCTGCTGTTCGATGCGCGGGGCCAGCTGGTCGCCCGGTTCCGCGGCCGGTGGACGGCAGCGGTTGCTGAGGAGGTGGCTGCAGAAGTAACGGCACTACGTCCCGTGGATCCCCAGCCATGACCCGATCGGTGGTGCTGGTGGGCGGGGGTCTGGCGAACTGCCTGCTGGGTCTGCGCCTCCGGGCCCTGCGGCCGGACGTGTCCCTGACCCTTGTGGAAAGCTCGAGCTGCCTGGGCGGACAGCACACCTGGTCCTTTCACGGCACCGACGTGGCGCCGGAGACTGGCGCCTGGCTGCTGCCCCTGGCCAGCTACTCCTGGCCCCACCACTCTGTCCGGTTCCCCGAACGTCGCCGGCGCCTGACCGGCAGCTATCACTCGCTGACCTCCGAGCACCTCCACGAGGTGGTAATGCGGACTCTGGGCGACCGGGTGCGGCTTGACGCGCCCGTCGTGGCGGTGGCGCCAGACCGGGTCACGCTCCGTGGGGGCGAGCAGTTGCAGGCAGACCTGGTGGTGGACGGCCGTGGTCTCGGCTCCGGAGTGCCCACCGGGGTCACGCTGCGCTACCAGAAGTTTCTGGGCCAGCGGGTGCGGCTGAGCGGACCCCACGGACTGACGGGCCCGCTGCTGATGGACGCGACGGTGTCCCAGGAGCAGGGTTACCGCTTCGTCTACGTGCTGCCCTTCACGGCCACCGAGCTGCTGATCGAGGACACCTACTACAGCGATACCGGCGCGCTGGAACCAGCAGTCCTCCGGGCGCAGATCAGTCGCTACGCTGTTGGACAGCGCTGGGAGATACAGACTGTGCTGGCAGAAGAGACTGGGGTGTTGCCCATCGTGCTCGATTGCAATCTGGAGGAGTTCTGGCCGGTTGCCGATGACGTGCCCCGGTCCGGCCTGCATGCCGGCCTGTTTCACCACACCACCGGTTATTCGGTGGCCGAAGCCGCCAGCCTCGCAGACGAGCTGTCGCGCCTGCCCGATCTGCACAGTGGCGCTGTCGCCCCCTGGATCAGGCGTCGGGTGGCGCGCCGCTGGCGGGAGCAGCGGGTCTTCCGCCTGCTGAACCGCATGCTGTTCCTGGCCGCGGCGCCTGCCGAGCGCTACCGGATCCTCCAGCACTTCTACCGGCTGCCCGAGTCAGTGATCAACCACTTTTACGCTGGCGCACTGACTGTCGGCGACATCAGTCGCGTGCTGACCGGTACACCACCAGTGCCCGTCCACCGGGCGCTGCGTTACGTCCTGCCGTCGAGCAGCCGCTCGCCGGGTATGCCCGCCACACTGAAAGCACCGGGTCGCTGATGCACACAGGTACCAAGACATCATGAGCAAGTCCGCCGCGGTAATTGGGGCTGGATTCGGCGGCCTCGCGCTGGCCATCCGGCTGCAGTCGGCCGGTATTCAGACCGTGCTGCTGGAAAAGCGGGAGCGGCCTGGCGGGCGGGCCTACGTGTACGAGCAGGATGGCTTTACCTTCGATGCGGGACCCACGGTGATTACCGCGCCGAACGCCATTGAGGAACTCTTCGAGCTGAGTAGCCGGGCGATGGGCGAATACATCGAACTGCTGAAAGTCGAGCCGTTCTATCGCCTGGTCTGGCCGGACGGGGTGACGCTGGAGTACAACGCGGACGCGGACGCAGTGGCCACCGCCATCGCCCGCATCAACCCCGCCGACGCGGACGGCTATCGCAGGTTCCTCAAGTTCTCCGAGGCCGTGTTTCGCGAGGGCTACCTGAAGCTCGGGACCGTGCCGTTCCAGAGTTTCTGGAGCATGATGCGCGTCGCACCCCAGCTGATCCGGCTGCGCAGTGATCGCTCCGTCTACAGCGTAGTCTCTGACTATATGCAGGACCCCCATCTGCGCCAGGCCTTCAGCTTCCAGTCGCTCCTGATTGGCGGCAATCCATTCCAGGTGTCTTCCATCTACGCACTGATCCATTCGCTTGAGCGCGAGTGGGGCGTGCGTTTCCCGCGGGGCGGCACCGGCGCGCTGGTGCGAGCCCTCGTGCGTCTGTTCCAGGATCTGGGTGGCGAGGTGCGTCTGGGCTGCCCCGTGGAGGAAATCCGGTTGCGTAACGGGCGTGCTGCGGAGGTGGCCACGGCGGACGGCCGAAGCGTGGTGGTCGACGCAGTGGCGAGCAACGCGGACGTGGTGCACACCTATGCCTCCCTGCTGGCCGGCACCGACCGGGGGCAGGTGATGGCCCGACGCCTGACCGGGAAGCGCTTCAGCAATTCCCTGTTCGTCGTGTACTTTGGCCTGAAGCGCCAGTACCCGGAGATCGCCCACCACACGGTGCTGTTCGGGCCGCGCTACCGG
>SHZI01000036.1 GCA_009692345.1 Gammaproteobacteria bacterium
GGCCTGGCGAATGCCCTCGCCGCCCTGGAGGAAGGCATCACGACCCTGGACAGTTCCCTGGGAGGCCTTGGCGGCTGCCCCTACGCGCCCGGCGCGAGCGGCAACATCGTCACGGAGGATCTGGTGTTCATGCTGGACGCCATGGGCCTGCGCACCGGCATCGATATCGAGAAGCTGCTGAAGGTGCGGTCGATCCTGGCGGAAGCCCTGCCTGCAGACGAGCTCTACGGCTTCACGCCGGATGCGGGGCTGCCGAAAGGCTATGGGGTGGGGGGCTGGGGCGCCGGCCCACCGGCGCGCTGATTCCCGTCCACTGAAGACAAAAAAGGGGGCGGCATCCACGGATGCCGCCCCCTTTCCCTTGTCCGTCTCTCAATAAGTGAAGTTCAGGTCCAGCTGCAGCCGGTCGTAGTCCTGCTCGGTACCCACGTCCTGGTCAATGGTGTTGATGAAGTAGCCGAAGGCCACATTCACCCTGTCACTGAGCGCATAGGCGCCACGCAACACGACACCCTCATTGTCCGTCCCGCCGCCGCCGAAGTCTGAGTCCGTGAGGGCGCCAAAGACCGCGTCCGGATCCAGGGCCTGGTACCCGGCGCTGGCCTGCCAGGTGCCCTTGGCCTTTGCCGCTCCGACCGAAACGCCGGCGGCCCAGCCGGTGTCGTACTTATCGGCGTCGGTGTTTTTCACGTAGTCGCCATAAACCGCAACTGGCAGGCCGGCCAGCTTGAAGCCGAGCTGGGCAAACACTTCCAGTTCGTCGTAGTTGAACAGGTACGTGTCGGTCAGGCCATCAAAGCTGTTGCCAAAGAATGCCGTGTCGTTGCCATAGAACACGCCCTTGCCCTGGGTATCGAAGTGGAAGTAGCCAACGCCGCCAGTCAGCTTTACGCCCTCACGAAGATCCACGGCTGCGCCCAACTGGCCTCCGTACGTGAACTCCTTGGTGCCGGCGCTGTCGCTATCGAGCCACGTGCCGATCACGTTGGCAAACAAGGGGCCCTTTGTGTAGGTCGCGCCCAGTCCCTGGGGATTCCAGTCGTTATCCCACAACAGGGCCTGATTGCCCGGGCGATAGAGAAAGTTCTTGAACTGGCCACCCGTGACATTCAGTCCGGGAAGCGCGGTCCAGTTGAAATACGCCAGATTCAGATAGAGGTCACTCGGAGCACCGTTGTTACCGATTGTCTGGTTCTGCGAGATGGGGTCATCGCCCTGACTGGTAGACAGGCCAAACCCGATCTGAAGGTCGTCCTGGGGTTTGGCGATAATCACGGCGCGGGCCCGCAGCCGCTGCCGGTTCCGGTCGGCGGAGATTTCCTGGTTAATTTGCTCGAAGCGGTAACGCAGGTCGCCCTGGATAGAAATCTTGTCCGCCCAGGCGGCTGGCGACGGCACGGACGGAGCCGGAACTGGCGCGGCGACTGCAACGACCGGGGCTGGAGCCGGTGCCGGTGCGGCGGCCTGTTGCCGCGCCGATTTCTCCAGCTCAGCGATGCGCTTGTCCTGGGCGTCAATCCGGTCCAGCAACTGCTGGACCTGGGCCTCTGTTACTGCGCCGAAGGCCAGGGGCGCGTTCAGAGCCAGCCCCGCGGACAGGCCCAGCGCCAGCGCTAACACTGCACGATTCATGGTGGTTACCTCTACACTCAAAGTATTTGTCATCGGAAGCCGCAACCCGGCTGAGGCGGCGCGGCGGTCGGGGCACAGTCTGCTACGAGACTGTTACGACTTTATTAAATTAGTACCATCTGGCAATAAAATCGAAATCCGGCGGACCGCAGGACGCGGCACCACCCGAAGGACCTAGCCAAAGCGGCCAGTCACATAGTCTTCCGTGAGCTTGTGGGAAGGATTCGTAAAGATCTTGTCGGTCGGGCCTACTTCAACGAGCCTTCCCAGGTGGAAGTACGCCGTGCGGTTGGACACCCGCGCCGCCTGCTGCATCGAGTGAGTCACGATGGCAATGGCGTACTGCTGTGACAGCTCATCGATCAGGTCCTCGATGCGGGCTGTGGCGATGGGATCAAGGGCTGAACAGGGTTCGTCCATCAGGATTACTTCGGGGTTCACAGCAATCGTCCGGGCAATGCAGAGCCGCTGCTGCTGACCGCCGGACAGTCCGGTTCCCGGCTCATCCAGCCGATCCTTCACCTCGTTGACCAGCCCCGCTCGCTCAAGACTGCCGTAGACGATGTCATCCAGTTCCGCGCGGTTGCTCGCCAGGCCGTGAATGCGCGGGCCATAGGCCACGTTCTCGTAGATGGACTTGGGGAACGGGTTGGGCTTCTGAAAGACCATGCCGACGCGGGCCCTGAGGAGCACGACGTCGGTATCCCGCGCATAGATATCGGTCCCGTCCAGCCGGAAATCGCCGGTCACCCGGGCAGACTCGATGGTGTCGTTCATCCGGTTGAGGCAGCGGATAAACGTGGACTTGCCGCAACCCGACGGGCCGATCAGCGCCACCACTTCGTTACGGCCGACATCCAGACTGATGTTGCGCAGGGCGTGCGTGTCACCGTAGTGCACATTCCCGCCCCGAACCTTGATCACGGCATTCTTTGAAGTGATATCACCAACGGTCTCCGGGGCAATCCGATCGGTCTCCGCGGCATCCGCGATAGCCGGGGCCTTCCCTGCCGGTTTACCAGCTCCGTCTTTGGGCTCACCGCGCTCGCGCATGGGGACGAATCCTGGTTCCTTGTCCATCAGCAGCATTATCGTCAATCTCCCCGGCTAACCGCTACCAGCGGCGCTCGAAACGACTCCGTAACCAGACGGCAGCCGCATTCATAACCAACAGGAACGCCAGCAGCACCATGATGGCCGCTGACGTCCGCTCAACAAAGGCCCGCTCCGGGCTGTCAGCCCAGAGGTAGATCTGCACGGGCAGCGCTGTGGACGGGCTCATGGGACCGCCTGGCGGCTCGACGACAAAGGCCACCATGCCAATCATCAGCAGCGGCGCGGACTCGCCCAGCGCCCGGGCCATGCCAATGATGGCGCCGGTCATCATGCCCGGCAGGGCGAGCGGCAGGACGTGGTGAAAAACCATCTGCATTGGTGATGCCCCGACCCCCAGGGCAGCCTCGCGCACGGACGGCGGGACCGACTTGATGGCCGCCCGGGAGGCAATGATGATCACGGGGAGGGTCATGAGCGTCAGCACAAGGCCACCCACCAATGGGGCAGAACGAGGCATCCCGAAGAAGTTGATGAAGACGGCGAGACCCAGCAGGCCAAAAACAATAGAGGGGACGGCAGCCAGGTTATTGATGTTCACCTCGATGACATCGACGAGCCAGTTGCGGGACGCGAATTCCTCAAGGTAGATGGCGGCAGCAACGCCCAGGGGAAACGCGAGGAACAGCGTGACGAACAACATGAAGAACGACCCCTTGGTCGCCCCCCAGATACCGGCGAGTTCCGGCTCACGGGAATCACCCGCCGTGAAAAATATCGTGTTGAAGCGCTGCTCAAGCTTGCCGGATGACTCCAGGGTCTGGATCCAGGCGATCTGCCGGTCACTCAGCCTCTGGGCTTCGTCCCCGCTCCCGGCGCCAGCTGCAGGTCCCCTGCCCTTTACGAAAACGTTCACCTCGTCATCGGCAGGTAACCAGACGTCCCTGGTCTGCCCGAGCAACGTGGGGTCCGCCAGGAGCATCTTCTGCAGATTGAACGCGCCTCCGGAGCTGACGAGCGCATTCAGCTCACGACGGGAGGTCCGGTCTTCCGCGTCCGGAAACAGCGTGCGCAATGAGGTCTTGACCAGCTGCGAGTAGTCCGCCGACGCAAGGGTGTCCTGCTGTCGGGTGCCTTCCGGATCCAGGACCGCCGGGTCAAACTGAACCTCCAGCTGGATAAAGACCTGGCGAAATGCCCCGTAGCCGTTGCCGATAATCGTTGCGAACAAGACCAGGAGGAACCCAACCCCCAGGAGCACGGAAACAAGGCCATAGAGTCGGAACAGCCACTCGCTGCGATAGCGGCGACGCAGGCTGGCATCCACGCGACGGCGGGTTTCGGCAGGAGTGAGCATGGCCATCAGTCGTACTGCTCCCGGTAACGGCGCACCACCTGCAGGGCGATGATGTTCAGAATCAGGGTCACGACGAAAAGCACCAGACCCAGAGCGAATGCTGCCAGGGTTTTGGGGCTGTCGAATTCCTGGTCGCCGACCAGCAGCGTCACGATCTGGACCGTGACGGTGGTGACGGACTCCAGAGGATTCGCCGTCAGGTTGGCCGACAGGCCAGCGGCCATCACCACGATCATGGTCTCGCCGATCGCCCGGGACGCGGCGAGCAGCACGCCGCCCACAATGCCCGGCAGTGCGGCCCGCAGGATGACCCGCTTGATGGTCTCGGACCTGGTGGCCCCCAGCGCGTAGGACCCGTCCCGCATGGCCTGGGGTACCGCATTGATGACGTCATCCGAGAGCGACGACACAAAGGGGATGATCATGATGCCCATGACCAGCCCTGCCCCGAGTGCGCTCTCGGAGGCCACATCGAGGCCCAGACTGTCGCCCCACTGGCGAATCACCGGTGCCATGGTCAGAGCGGCAAAGTAGCCATAGACCACCGTAGGAATCCCGGCCAGCACCTCGAGCAGCGGCTTGAGGACCCGGCGGACCGCCGGCCGGGCGTACTCAGACAGATAGATGGCGATCATGAGACCGATGGGTACCGCCACAATGAGCGCTATCGCTGAGATCAGGAGCGTACCCACAAACAGCGGGACGGCCCCGAAAGCTCCCGAAGAGCCGACCTGATCAGCCCGGATCGCCATCTGCGGGCTCCAGGTCAACCCGAACAGGAAGTCGTCGAAGGGTACCTGCCGGAAGAATCGAATCGCCTCAAAGGTCACTGACAGCAAGATGCCCAGTGTCGTCAGGATCGCGACGAGGGACGCGGCAATCAGCGCCGCCTTGATGGCCAGCTCCACGTGATTGCGGGCCCGGAACTTTGGCTGCAGACGCCACCAGGCCAGCGCAAACCCCAGAAACGATACGGCAATGATGAGCCCCGAGAGCAGCCGCTGGGATGCAGTGCGCAGGTTGTTATAGAGGTCCGCCGCCACGGCAAACTCCGGCCGCCGGGCCTCGTCCACCATCTGACCGGCCGCCAGATTGCGGATATCGTTCAGCGTCAGGCCCAACTGCGCTTCCGGCTGATTGCGGAGGCTATCCGGCAGGGCCTCGATGACACGACCCGTGATGACGGTATCGCTCAATGCCGTCCAGGCCAGCAGGAGAACCAGCCCAGGCAGGACGCACCACATCGCCGTGTAGTAACCGTAGTACTTGGGGAGAGAATGCAGAAGCCGCGCCTTCCCGGGCCCGCCACCGATAGCCGCCGCACGGCTACGCCCCAGGTAAAAGGCGGCCAGTGCCATCGCTGTCAGTATCAGGGCCAGCGTAGTCAGGCGCATGGGTGGAGCGTCACTCTGATTCCTTCAGCAGAAAAGCGGCGGCCAGTACCTGCTGGCCGCCGCTGACTGGTTGTTAATCCCCGGTTACGTGGCCGGTTACCTGGTATGACCTGGCGTTACTTGGCCGGGGGCATGACTTCCATTGCGGCCACCCGCTTCACGACCGCCTGGTACTCGGCAGCCGGCAACGGCACCAGCCCGCGATCCGCCAGATAACCCTCTTCACCCATGGCCTTCTGGCTGGTGAACTCAGCAACGAACTGCTTGATGCCCGGGATCGACCCGACGTGGGCCTTCTTGACATAGAAGTACAGAGGCCGGGACACGGGGTACTTGCCGCTGGCTATGTTCTCAAAGGTGGGCGAGATGCCATCAATCAGGGAGCCCTTCACCGTATCCTCGTTCTGCTCGAGGAAGCTGTAACCAAAGATGCCGACGGCATCCTTGTTCGACTTGAGCTTCTGGACGATGAGGTTGTCATTCTCGCCGGCTTCAATGAAGAAGCCGTCCTCGCGGATCGTGTAGCAGATCTGCTTGAACCGGTTCTCGTCTTTCTCCTTGATGGCCTTGATCCAGGGGAAGGTCTTGCAACCGCCGTCCATGGCCAGCTCGACGAAAGCGTCCCGCGTGCCGGAAGTCGGCGGGGGTCCCAGAACCTCGATCTTCGCCGCAGGCAGCTTGGGGTTGACGTCCTTCCATGACTTGTAAGGGTTAGCCACCAGCGTCTCCGAGCCATTCGGGTTCGGCACCTGCTTCGCCAGCGCGAGATAGACATCCCGCAGCGTCAGCGGCAAGCCGGGTGACGCCTTCGACTCGGCCATCACGATACCGTCGTAGCCGATCTTGACCTCCACGACATCCTTCACGCCATTGGTCGCACACATGGCCAGTTCCGTCGGCTTGATAGCCCGGGAGCTGTTGACGATATCGGGGTACTGAACACCCACGCCGCCGCAGAAGAGCTTGATGCCGCCCCCGGAGCCGGTAGACTCGACCTTGGGGGTCTTGAACTGGCTGGTCTTGCCGAACTGCTCGGCCACGACCGTGGCAAAGGGATAGACGGTGGACGAGCCGACGATGCTGATGTAGTCGCGGGCCGCCTGGGCAGAAACCGGACCGGCGCTTACGGTCAAGGCAATGGCTGCTGTCAGCAGGCTGAAAACGGGACGAAAATGCTTCACGTGGACCTCCGGGGAGTTAAACCATAGGGCTCTGGCGGAGCCCATCTTATGACCGGACTGTTAAGGAATTATTTCAGGGCGGGCGTCAGCTGGACGCCAGCCGGTCGCTCTTGGCAGCCTCCAGCTCCTGGAGCACTGTTTCCCGCTCGGTGTGGCGGATATCCCGGCCATGCACGAGGAAGACGACGTATTCCGCAATGTTCTTGGCATGATCTCCAATCCGCTCCAGCGCCCGGGCCACCCAGGTGACGTCCATGAAGCGCCGGATCGTGCGGGGGTCCTCCATCATCAGGGAGATGCACTGGCGGGTGATCTGGTCGTACTCCTCATCCACCAGCTTGTCTTCCTCGATGACCGCCAGCGCGTCGTCGACATCCATGCGGGAAAAGGCATCGAGGGCGTCGTGGAGCATCTCCTGGACGTGCTCGCCCAGGGCCTTGAGTTCACTATAGGCCGCGTACCGCTCCCGGTCCGTCGCCAGGTGGGAAGCCAGGTAGCCGATCTTGGCCGCCTCATCCCCCACCCGTTCGAGATCGGTGATGGTCTTGATGATCATGACGATCAGGCGAAGGTCAGCCGCCGCCGGCATCCGGGTGGCCAGCAGCTTCCGGCACTCCTCGTCGATGTCCACTTCGAGCCGGTTGATCTTGTGGTCGTCGTTGGAGACCCGCAGGCCCATATCGCTGTCGCCCGCGATGATCGCCTCGACCGCCGTATCCAGGTGCTGTTCGACCAGCCCGCCCATCCGGAGCACCTCGCTCCGCAGGTGCTCAAGCTCGGCGTTGAAGCGCCGGGAAATGTGTTGACTGAAGCTTTCGGATTCCATGGTGTCGCTCCTTGACCGGCGGGGCTGAACTCAGCATCCAGCGGGATCAAGAGTATCAGGATAGGGCCAGACGATCCCGGGGAAAGTGGCACACGAAGGTACTGCCCTCGCCCAGCCGACTGCGGATCTCGAGTTCCGCGTCGTGGCGCCGGAGCGCGTGCTTGACGATCGCCAGGCCGAGGCCCGTGCCACCGCGCTGCCTGGCCCGGCCGCCATCGGCCCGGTAGAAGCGCTCTGTAACCCTGGAGATGTCTTCGTCGGCGATCCCGATCCCTGTGTCCTGAACCTCAAGGTGCCCACCTTCGGCGTCCACGGTCCAGCGGATGGTGACCTCCCCGTCGGCGGGGGTGTAACGCACGGCGTTGGACACGAGATTGGAGACTACAGACTGCAGCTCAGTTTCCTCCCCGAGCAGGTTGGCCGGGCTGTTGAGCTCGATCTCGATGGCCTCCGGATGCTCCGGCAGCGCAAAGGCTTCCTTCCGGGCGGTGGCCAGAATGGCGGCGATATCCACCACCCGGTCCTTGGGGACCGACTGGCCGGACTCCAGCTTGGACAACTGCAGCAGGTCCTCCACCAGACGCCGCATGCGGACAGACTGATCCTGCATCACCCGGATCGGCTGGTGCCAGCTGTCCGGGATCCGCTCGTCGTCGCCCAGCGCTTCCAGATACCCCATGATCACGGTGAGGGGCGACCGCAACTCATGGGAAGCGTTGGCCACGAAGTCCCGCCGCACCCGCTCGATCTTCACCCGCTGGCTCACATCCCGGATCAGCAGCAGCGTCTGCTCCGGCCCGTAGGGAATCAGCCGGCAGGCCAGCCAGGTTTCCGGAGCGGAAGGTGACGGAATATCCACCGAAACCCTGTCCCCCGGGTTGTTCAGGTAGTCAAAAAAATCGGGAAAGCGCAATAAGTTCTCGATGCGCTGACCGCGATCGCTGCGATTCTTCAGGCCCAGCAGCAGCCGGGCCGCCTGGTTGTAGTTGACGATTTCGTGACTGGCATTGAGGATCACGCCGCCGTCAGGAAAAGCCTCCGTGGAGGCACGGAGATCCTTGACCAGCTTGCGAAAGCGCTTGCCCCGGCGTTTTACCTTGCCCTTGATGAACTGGATCTTGGCGAAGACCGGTGGCCACACGCCCTCGCCGTCGGGAACATCTGCAATCTTGCCCGTCGCCAGCCAGCGCTCGAGCCGATAAAGGTTGTACATCTGCCAGAACAGCAGACCAAGGGTGACCACAAGTGCTCCCAGCACCGGGAGCCCGTAGAGAAAACCAATGACAGCGCCCGCCGCGAGGGCGCCGCCGTAGCGAATCAGGGTCCAGGTCCAGACCTTGGGCATCTACTCAGCGCGCGGAGAAGCGGTAGCCCGCGCCCCTGACCGTCTGGATGTAGTGCGCCACCTTGTATTCCTCGAGCACCTTGCGGAGGCGCCGGACATGAACGTCGACCGTGCGCTCTTCGATGTACACATTCTGGCCCCAGACAAAGTCGAGCAACTGGGTGCGACTGTAGACCCGGTTGGCATTCTCCATCAGGAACTTCAGCAGTCGATACTCAGTGGGTCCAAGCTGAATTTCCCGTTCGCCCACAAACACCCGATGACTGACTGGGTCCAGTTGCAGGTCCCCGGCCACCAGGGGCTCATCAGCGGAAGGCGCGGCCCGCCGCAGCACTGCATTGATTCGGGAGAGCAGTTCCCGGGCAGAGAACGGCTTGGTGATGTAGTCGTCGGCACCGCCGTCCAGGCCTAGCAGCTTGTCACGCTCCTCGGCACGGGCCGTGAGCATGATGATGGGCATTTCGCGGTTGGCTGCCTCCCGGCGCAGCGTCCGGGTGAGTTCGAGGCCACTGGAGTCCGGCAGCATCCAGTCCACCAGCATCAGGTCAGGCCGGGAGTCGGCGATGCGGAGCCGGGCTGAGGTGCAGTCCTCGGCCTCTTCAACCTCAAAGCCGGCGCGGCTGAGATTGAAGGCAATCATCTGCCGAATGGGCGCTTCGTCTTCGACAACCAGGATTCTGCGTGCGCTCATGGTGTTCCCTTGCAATACTGTTGCAGCTTAGTGCAACAGGCTTTTGTTACAAAAGCATTACGGGAAGCAGGTCCGCGAGGGAATTGTGACACCTGGAAGCCCCGAGTGGGGCATTTAACCGAAGCGGTACCCGAAGCCCCGGACCGTCTGGAGGAGATTCTCACAGGCGTGGGGCTCCAGGGCTGCCCTCAGCCTGCGGACATGGACATCCACCGTCCGCTGGCCGATACCCCCCCGGCGCCGCCAGACCTGCTCCAGCAGGTCTGGCGGGCGAGGACTCGGCCGGGGTTCTCCATGAAGTAGGCCATCAACCGGAATTCGACGGGTGCCAGGACGACCTCGCTAACGCCGACCGTAACCTTGTGACCGAGCTTGTCCAGACGCAGCGGTCCCGCTTCCAGGACATTCTCCCTCGACGGCGCTGCCGGCCGACGGAGGGCAGAGTTGATCCGGGCCAGCAACTCCTCCTCCCGGACGGGCTTCGTCAAATAGTCATCGACACCGCTATCGAGCGCCTGGGCCACGGCGCCCGCTTCCTGCCGGCCGCTGAGCATGACTACGCGGGTCAGCCGACCGTTAGGATGCTTCCGGACGTAGTGCGCAAGCTCCAGGCCGGACATGTCCCGCAGCATCCACTCCGTGACCACCATGTCGAAAGAACGCTTCTCAATGCGCTCTACCGCGGTGGTGGCGTCGCTGGCACAGACGACCTCATGTCCGGCGGCCTTGAGCCGGTCATGCACCCACTCCCGATCATCTGGGTTGCCGTCGACGAGAAGAATACGGGTCACGATGGTTGACTGGGCACCAGATTATTGAGCGTTAAGTGTCGCGGGGACTTATTGCAGCACATTTACGGGAATGTTTCGTTTCTACTACAAGGCAGCTATCCCGCCGCCCAACCCGAATTTTCGTTATGCTTTCGGCCCGTCGGAGCTCGCCCCTGACCCGTGCCCAAACCGGCGCTTTTTCTGAAAGACAATCATAGAGATGGGTAAGCAAGGTAAACGCGGTCTCCGCCGAATATGGGATGCCGCCGGCTATGCGGCGGCCGGCTTTGCAGCGGCCTGGCGAGGTGAGGAAGCCTTTCGCCAGGAGGTACTGGCAGGCCTCGTGCTGGTACCTGCCGCCCTCTGGCTGGGCCAGACGGGACTTGAGCGACTGCTGCTCGTTGCAACCTGGCTGCTGGTCATGATCGTGGAGATCCTGAACACAGCGGTGGAGGCCACCGTCGATCGCATCGGCGACGAGAAACACCCACTGTCGGGCCAGGCCAAGGACCTGGGCTCGGCCGCCGTGTTCCTGAGCCTCGTGCTGACCGCGCTGGTGTGGGGAACGGTAGCGTGGCAGAGGTTCGGGGTCTGATCCCTGAGAACCGGGCATCAGACCATCCAGGTATCAGCCCGGAACAAGGGCAAGGCTCGTCGCCGCCAGGATCCAGCCCAGCAACCCACCGGCCAGCACATCCGTCGGATAGTGCAGTCCCAGGACAACTCGTGACGCCGCCACGCTGACAGCGAAGGGCACGACCAGCCACAGCAATTCAGGGCAGTAGTGGGCCAGCATGACGGTGCAGCTCACCGCGTGCAGGGTGTGACCGGACGGAAAGCTGTAACGGTCCAGTGGCCTTACCAGAGCGCGAACACCCTCGTGGGAATAGAAGGGCCGCTCACGCACGAATCGCCGCTTGAGGAGTTTGTAGAGCGCAACGCCGACCAGGCCGGTAAGTGCCATGTGGAGTCCCGGGAGTACCGCGCCGCTGCCGTAGAGCAACGGGAGGATCGCAATCAGCGTGTACCAGGCGACGCCGTCACCGAGGCGGCTGACTGTCGCAAAGTAGTTCCGTACCAGGGGAAAGCGCCCGGCAGAGTTGACGGGCAGGCACCAGCGAACTTCGAGGCTATCGAGTCGGGCAAAGGCGGCGGGGAGACTGTAATCCAGCATTCGTGCAACGCTCCATCGGTACAACCGACAAGCGCAGGATGGGCTGGGGAGCTGACAGCTTTTTGACTGTCTCGTTAAACTTTAATGACAGGTTATAAGCTATTGTTTTAATTGTCTTTTGCAGGCTTGGCGTCGGCGGTCAGCGTCGGGCAGAGCTGCTCCGTGGCGGAATTGGCGTCATCTGCGGGGCAGGTGCTGCCGTCGATGAACTTGATGGCCTGGGGGATCGCAACGGGACGGACACCGAACAGCGTGCCGCCGGAAGACCGGGAGAAGAACGCGACCTTCAGGCCGCGAATGGAGGTGGGAACGTCGACGGTGTTTTTCAGGGTGCAGACGTTGACGCGGTAGTTGATGGACGAGGCGCTATCAATGTAGTCGGCGCGATCGTTCACTGCCGGATCACACAGTTCGGTCGAGATCGCCGGCGGGATGGCACGGGCAGCAGAGGCGCCTGAGATGTAGAAGCTGGCGCTCACGGCAGGTATCGCGGCCTGGGCGGTGCCGGCGAGCAGGCCGGCTAGCGCCACGGCCAGCGTACCGCTGACTTGCTTGATGGTCGGTTGCATTAGCAGTTCTCCGTTTTGATTAAGATGAATAACCGAGTGAATCAGTACAGGATGTGGCCTAGGCGGCCGTCGCGACGCGGCGGCGAACAACGCTCAGCAGGCCGAGGGCGCTGCCCAGCAGCCACACGGCAGCCGGCACCGGAACCACAGAAACTGACCCAATCTGCAACTGGCTGGCCGAGAGGTCCAGGCTGGCGAACAACCCGTTCAGGCTCGTGATGGCGGCGAGGCCGAGGTTGGCGGAGGAGAAGACGACCTTGTAGAGGTACAAGGTGGAGTTGCCAGCGGTCAGGTTGTCCAGTGCGAAGTCACCTGACGACCAGTTGTTGTAACCACCATCCAGGTAGTTCGACGTGCCGGAACCCGCCGCGAACGGGCCGTAGGCCAGGTTGGTCGAGGTCGGGGTGACATCGCCCTGGTTCAGGTTCGTTACCAGGTTGTTGATTGAACCCAGCCAGTTGCTCTTGACGCCGTTGGCAACTGTCACGTCATCCACGAATGTCGCATTGCCCGACGACGTCAGGTAGTTACGCGTAGTCGTGGTGCCGGCAACGATGCCGTAGGTCACGTTGGCAGCACCACCAGCAGCGCTGATGAAGCTGAGGACAGAAGCGTCCAGGTTATAGGTATCGCCGGCATTGATCGCCGCGACCTGTTCGCCCAGGTCCTGACTGATCGAGTCACCAGATGCGTTAACGAACGACAGGATGACTTCGGAACCACCCGCAATATTGCCGGCAAGGATGGACGCCTGTGCACCCGTCGGTCCGAGCATTGCCAGGGCGGACATCGCCGCCACTTTCTTGGCCAAAGATCGCATGGATTATTGTCCTCGTTCTCTTTTGAATAACAGCGGGTGACCGGTCCGTACCGAATCTTTCCGCCCTGTTTGCCGCGCCGGTTTTTCGTCTCTTTACGTTTCTCAGCCTTACGCGACAGGCGGCAAACTACGCCTGCCCCGCGTCCCGGCCATGACACGGACGTGAACAAAGCGCCACACAAGGGCGCTGCGCGTTAATCAGGCCGGGTTCCAGCGTTCACAGAGTCGTCACACTTTCGCCATGAAACTTTCACGAACTGCTGCTGTAGTCCTTGGCGTTCGGGTGCGCGCTGCCCGCGGCCACGTCAGACGTTGCTGACAATAAATATGGGCTTCCCTATGATCGCCGTCCGCAAGATCCTCATCGTCGAGGATCACAAACCGCTGCGCAGCCTCCTGTCCTTTCTGCTCTCCAGCGCCGGCTACGAAACCGTCGAAACCCCGGATGCCCTGTCAGCCCTGGATGAGGTCAGTCGGCAACCACCGGATCTCGTCCTGCTGGACTGGCAGCTGCCCGACATGGAGGGCATCAAGTTGCTGAGGCTCTGGCGGGCAGATGCAGCGACCGCCGAGATTCCCGTGATCATGGTCAGTGGCAAGGCCGATGAAGTGGATCGGGTTACGGCCCTCAAGGCCGGCGCGGACGATTACGTAATCAAACCCTTTAGCCGTGACGAGCTGCTCGCGCGGGTGCAGGCGGTGCTCCGACGCACGGGCGGTAACCGGGACACCACGGACCAGGACGTCCGGCGCTTCGAAAACATCAGTCTCGATGTGCGCAGCCTCCGGGTGACCGCTGCCGAAACGCCGGTGCATCTGGGGCCCATCGAATTCAAGATGCTCAACCTGTTCATGACCCACCCGGAGAGGGTGCTCTCCCGATCCCAGATCGTTGACCGGGTGTGGCGCATCAACGCCCATGTGGATGAACGGACCGTCGACGTGCACATCCGCCGGCTGCGGCTGGCGCTGCGGGGCACGGGGCACGACGACTGCATCCAGACGGTCCGGGGCGTGGGTTACCGGTTGTCCCGGATCGCTGCCGGAGCCGCCGCAGGAGCGGCCGCAGGAGTGCCGACCGGCGCGAGCGAAACGGATCGCGCCGGTCAGCGCTCCTAAGGGCTCCACCCCCTGCGCGTTCTCTATGGGGTCCAGACCACGGGTCACGGCCATCTGGTCCGCTCGACCCCCATCATCCTTCAGCTGCGGGAACTGGGTCACCAGGTCGACGTGCTGCTCAGCGGCCCGCCTCCGGCCGCGTCCTGGCTCGCGCGCATCGGTGCCCCACTCACTACCAGGCCAGGACTTGGCTTTGTTGCCGACGGCGGGCGGATTCGTTACCTCTGCAGTGGACTGCAGGCTCGCCCTCTGCGCTTCCTCCGGGACGTCTTGCGCACCACTGGACCCGAGCCTGACCTGATCGTCACCGACTTCGAGCCCATCACCGCCTGGATGGCGCGCCGGCGCGGTCTGCGCAGCGTCGGCCTCGGCCACCAGTATGCGTTCGCCTGGCCCCAGGTCCCACGGGCACGGGGCAACATGATCACCCGGGGCGTGCTGGACTGGTTCGCCCCCGCGTCCATCCCGGTGGGCTTCCACTGGGATACCTTTGGCGCCCCCGTTCTGCCGCCACCCGTTGCTCCGGAGATTCGCGCACTCACCCGCAGGTCCCTGGAGCCGGACCTGATCCTCGTGTACCTGGGCTTCGAGCCCTTGGGCCGGCTGGTGCCGCTGCTGAAGCAGTTTCCCCGCCAGCGCTTCCACGTCTACGCGAAGGTCAACGAAGAGAGCAAAGAGCAGAACGTGACGGTCAGACCAGTTTCCCGCGGCCATTTCGTCGCCGGACTGGACCAGTGCGCCGGAGTCATCGCCAACGCCGGCTTTACGCTAGCGAGCGAATGCCTGCATCTGGGGATCAGCATTCTGGTGCAGCCCATCGATGGGCACGTGGAACAGGAGTCAAACGCCCTGGCTCTGGAGCAACTCGGGATCGGCAGAGTGACCCGGCGCCTGTCCCGCAACGACCTGGCGACCTGGCTGGAACAGCCGCCACCGCCGGCGCAGCGCTACTCCGACGCGACAGCAGGGATCGTCCGGTGGCTGGATGGCGGGGCAGTTGAGTCGCTCCCTGCGCTCAGCGATCGCCTGTGGGCTCTGTGCGGGCCGCTGAGTCAGGACCGAGGGATCGCGCCTGCAGGCGCTCCTACTGCGCGCCAGTCTCGCGCTGCAGATACGCGATGAGATTGGCCCGGTCACCGGGCGACCGGATGCCGACAAACACCATCCGGTTGCCGGGGAGGAAATCGCTGGGACGGGCAAGCCATTCATCGAGCGTTGCCGCAGACCAGACGATGCTGGACTGCAGGATGACCTCCGAGTAGGCATAGCCCGGCGCCAGGCCGGCCTTGCGGCCGAACACGCCGTGCAGGTTGGGCCCCACCTTGTTGGCCCCACCGGCCTCGAGACTGTGGCAAGCCCGGCACTGGAGAAACAGCACCTGGCCCTTGTCCGGATCCGCGGCCGCCAGCAGTGCCTGAAATTCAGCCGGCGAAACCACGGCGGTGGACGGCGCGGCGGCGGCAGGCGCCCCGTCGTCTGCGCAGGCCGAGAGCAGTACGCCAAGACCCAGGACAGCCAGGGCGACGCGCAGGGGATTCAGCATGGTGATCACTCGCATTGGTAAAGAGTTGAAAACGATTACGCTGGCGACGCGCCCGACGAGCGCACCGCTGCCGCCGCCCGGTGTATTGCCTTGCGGATGCGGGGATAAGTGCCGCACCGGCAGATGTTGGTGATGGCGGCATTGATGGCGCTGTCGTCCGGCTCGGGGTTGGTCCGCAGGAAGGAAGCGACCGCCATGATCATCCCCGGCTGGCAATACCCGCACTGGGGCACCTGCTCGTCGATCCAGGCCTGCTGCACGGCATGCAGGTTAGCCTCGTTGCCCAGGCCCTCGATGGTGGTGACGGACTTGCCGGCCACGGCGGCAATGGGCAATACGCAGCAACGCGTGGCGAGGCCATCGATGTGTACGGTACAGGCCCCGCAGAGCGCCAGGCCACACCCGAACTTGGTGCCGGTGAGACCCAGCCTGTCCCGCAGAACCCAGAGGAGGGGCATGTCGTCCGGGGCCTCTATCGCGACCGGTGCACCATTAAGGATGAAGGTGATCATGACCGTATTGTAGGGGCGGCTTCAGCCGCGACACAAATGCTGGAATGCGAGGCAGGTACGCGTAGGAAGAATCGCGCCTCAAGGCGCTCGTACCGGCGTTACTGCGGGTGTGGCGGCAACACGCGGTCGGCGGCCTTCGCCGGATCGGCGGAGAGCAGCGCCGGGTACTCCTTCTCGGCCCGGCGGCGATACTCGCCCGGCAGCTCGTCGATGGACTTGAGCTTGGCGCCGCCGGCGTGCCAGACCAGATGGCCGGGACGATCGCCCATGTCGAGCCACTTGAGCCAGGGCATGTGCACGGTGGAACCAAAAACCACCGGAATACTGTCCAGCTTCTCGTCGAGAAAATCCTTCTGGCTGGCGAACATGGTCTGCTGCTGCCACCGCGGTGGCGGCAGGCCCGGCGGGTAGCGCGTCCAGTTGTGCAGCCAGACCATGTCCCGGGCGAAGGTCCAGTCGAGCACGAGCGGGTCTTCCGGCAACTGATCCAGCAGGCGCGTGAACCGAATGCCCTTGACGGAGTAGTTGAAGCCGCGACCAGGGCCACCCCCCTGGATCGCTGGCATGACGGGGTTGACGGCCTTGGTGTAGGGATTGCGGAACTCGGACAACATCTCCCCGGTATTCACGTCCCGAAAGAAAGTGACCGTGTTGCCCGTCAGCTCGTAGGCGCCGCCGGGCAGGTGCTGCATCCAGTACAGCTCCATCCCCTCGAATTTGAACAGCGGCCGGGGGTTCTCGCCGGGCACGACCCCGAAAATCGTGCCGTCGTACCACCAGGGTACGTCCCGCTCCTGCAGGCTGGCCGTCATCCGGACCAGCGCCCGCAGGTTGTTGGCCGGCAGGGCAAGATTCGGCAACCCGGGCGGCGGCGCGCCCGCCACCCCCGGTAACGCCTCACTCGCCGCTCCCAGCGCCAGGAGCCCGGTGCCGATGTTCAGGGCGCCCAGGGTGAAGGAACGGCGGGAGACAGGGCCAACAGAGTTCATGACGCACCAGTTTTTGCGGCTGCAGGCCGATTTTTCAGGCACTCTGCCATATCCGGAACGAGGAGTCGCCATGCATCGCGTACTGGTACTGGGCGCCGGCAAGATCGGTTCACTGATCGCCGGGTTACTCGAGGAATCCGGGGACTACACAGTAGTGCTCGCGGATTCGCGACCGGGAGCCGCGGCCGAGGTGGCCGCCGCTCACCAGACGGTGCGCACCGGCGGCGGGATTCGGCCCCTCGACCTGGACGCCACCCGCCTGGCAGATCTGGAGGGTGCCCTGCGCAGCCACCGTATCGACGCCGTCGTCTCCAGCCTCCCCTACTACTGCAATGAACTCGTGGCCCGGGCCGCCCGGAGCAAGGGTGCCCATTACTTTGACCTGACGGAAGACGTGCGCTCGGCCACCGCCGTGTTGGGCATCGCCACCGACGCGCCCACCGCCTTCGCCCCCCAGTGCGGGCTGGCACCCGGCTTTATCAGCATCGCCGCGGCCGAACTGATCCGGCATTTCCAGAGCATTCGCACCGTGAAGCTGCGGGTCGGCGCCCTGCCCCAGCACCCGAACAACGTCCTCAAGTATTCCCTCACCTGGTCCACCGAAGGTCTGATCAACGAGTACGGCAACCTCTGCCGGAGCATCGTGAACGGCGAGACCCAGAATGTGCAGCCGCTGGAAGGTCTCGAGGAGATCGAGATTGACGGCACGCTGTACGAGGCCTTCAATACCTCGGGTGGCCTCGGCTCGCTGGCCGACAGTTTCGGCTCAGGAGTGGAGTCCATGGACTACAAGACCATGCGCTACCCCGGTCACTGCGAGCAGATGCGCCTGCTCATGAACGGCCTGAAGCTGAATCAGGATCGCGGCACGCTGAAGCGTATTCTCGAAAACTCGGTGCCCCAGACGCTGCAGGATGTGGTGATCGTCTATGCCGCTGTCACCGGCCTGCAGGAAGGCGAGCTGCGGGAAGAAAACTACGTGAACAAGATCTACCCCCAGGTCATCGGTGGCCGCCTCTGGTCCGCCATCCAGATCACGACGGCCGGCGGCATCTGCGCCGTGCTCGATCTGGTCCTCAGGAATCCGGACAATTACCGGGGCTTCGTCCGGCAGGAGCAGTTCCCGCTGAACGACGTGCTGGCCAACCGCTTCGGGCGCTTCTACAGCGACGGGGCCGGCAAGGACGTGTCGGCCCGGGTGATCACGGCCGGGAGCCGCGGGCAGCAGCGGGTAAAGGGGCACGGCCGTGCGTGAGATCCTCGACGCTCTGGGCCTCTCGGACCTGAATCCCGGCGTCTGGTCGGCCTCGGGCTGGCACCCGACCAAAGGCCGGGAGCGGCTCGCCTCACTGAACCCGGCCACGGGCGGTGAAATCGCCAGCGTAGCCGCCGCCAGTGAACAGGACTACGAACAGGTCATCAGCAGCGCCCGGATTGCCGGGGCTGCCTGGCGCGACCTGCCCGCACCCCGCCGGGGCGAAGCGGTGCGCCTGATAGCCGAGGCCCTGCGCCAGCACAAGCACGCGCTCGGCAGCCTGGTCACGCTCGAGGTCGGCAAGATCAAGGCCGAGGGCGACGGCGAGGTGCAGGAGATGATCGACATCGCCGACTACGCAGTTGGTCTGTCCCGCATGCTCGGTGGCAGCACCCTGCCCTCCGAGCGGCCCCAGCACAGGCTTTACGAACAGTGGCACCCGGTGGGCGTGGTGGGGATCATCAGCGCCTTCAATTTTCCGGTGGCGGTCTGGTCCTGGAATGCGTTCATCGCTGCCGTGTGCGGCAACGTGTCCGTGTGGAAACCGTCGCCGAAAGCACCGCTGACCAGCGTGGCGGTGCAGCGCCTGTGCAATGCCGCCCTGCAAGCTCACAACTTTCCGCCGGCGTTCTTCCTCTTCAATACGGACGATGTGGCCCTCGCCACGCGCTTTGTGGATGACTCCCGGGTGAACCTCGTGTCCTTCACAGGCTCCTCCGCCGTGGGTGGCGGCGTGGCCAGCCGGGTGGCCCGGCGCTTCGGCCGCTGCCTGCTGGAACTCGGTGGCAACAACGCCATCATCGTCGACGAGTATGCCAATCTCGACCTGGCCATTCCCGCCATCCTGTTTGGCGCCGTCGGCACGGCCGGCCAGCGCTGCACGTCCACGCGCCGGCTGCTGGTGCACCAGAGCCGGCTGGCTGAACTCACCGCCCGGCTCGTCGCGGCCTACCAGCAGGTGCCCATCGGCGACCCGCTGAAGCCGGGAACCCTGATGGGCCCGCTGATCGACCCGGGCGCGGTGGAGCGCTACCAGCAGGTGTTGAAGGAACTCGAAGCCCAGGGCGCCCAGGTGCTCTGCGGGGGCACCGTACGCAAGGGCCCCGGCAACTTCGTGGAGCCCACCATCGTGCTCGCTGAGAACGAGTGGGCCGTGGTCCAGCACGAGACCTTTGCACCGATTCTCTATGTGATTCCCTGCGCGGATCTGGACGACGCCATCGCCAAACAGAACGGCGTGCCCCAGGGCCTGTCGTCAGCCATCTTCACCGACCGCCTGCAGAACGCGGAGCGCTTCCTGAGCCACACGGGCAGCGACTGTGGCATTGCCAACGTCAACATCAGCACCTCCGGCGCGGAGATCGGCGGCGCCTTTGGCGGCGAAAAGGAAACCGGCGGCGGCCGGGAGGCCGGCTCGGATGCGTGGAAGGCCTACATGCGCCGGCAGACCGTCACGATCAACTACGGCTCAACCCTGCCGCTGGCCCAGGGCATCGATTTCCCGGTGGGCAAGAAGACCCCCTAGGAGCGGCGACCGGCGCGAACTTTAAAGAACAGCCCAACCACCACCACCACCAGCACCTGAGCCCCGATAAACCCCGGCACACTCGCCGGCGCAATCCCCGCAAATGTGTCCGTCAGCGCGCGGGCCACCGTGACCGCCGGGTTGGCGAAAGAGGTGGACGCCGTGAACCAGTAGGCCGCCATGATGTACAGCCCTACTGCCTGGGGCAGCGCGGCCGGCTGGTGCCGCAGACAGAGCACGATCACACCGAGCAGCCCGCCTGTCGCCACCAACTCGCTCAGCCACTGGGCAGGACCGGCGCGAACGTGGGTCGACACCTGCAGCAGTTCCTCGGCGAACATGGCGTGCGCCAGCAGGACCCCAGCCACAGCCCCGCTGAACTGGGCGACGACATACCCACCAGCAATGCTCCAGGTCTGTGCCCCGCGCCAGGCCAACAGCGCACTCACCGCGGGATTGAACTGGGCGCCGGAAACCGGCCCCAGCGTCAGGATAAGCACATAGAGCCCGGCGCCCGTGGCCAGACTGTTGGCCAGAAGAGCAAGCGCGTCGCTCCCGACCGCGAGCCGGTCACCCATGATCCCGGAGCCGACCACCAGGGCCAGCAGCAGCGCGGTGCCGCAGAACTCGGCAATGAACTCAGGCTTCATAAACCCGCGTCTTGCCAATCTCCTGCAGCCGGTTTTGCAGCGACAGCCGGTCCAGCGAAGTGAACTTCAGGTTGACGAAAATCCTGATCCGGTTCTCCAGCTCCCGGAACGCCTGGCGAAAGGCCAGCCACTTCTCCGTATCGGTGCCCTCCACGGCCGCCGGATCCTCGACGCCCCAGTGGGCGGTCATCGGCTGGCCGGGCCAGAAGGGGCACTGTTCGCCCGCGGCGTTGTCGCAGACGGTGAACACGAAATCCAGCTCCGGAGCGCCTTCGGCGGCGAACTCGTCCCAGCTCTTGCTGCGCAGGCCCTCGGTCGGCAACTGCATATGCTGCAGCAACTCCAGCGAGATGGGATTAACGCGCCCCGACGGCCGGCTGCCGGCGCTGTAGCCCACAAAGCGGCCCTTGCCCCAGTGATTGATCAGAGCCTCGGCCAGGACGCTGCGCGCCGAGTTGCCGGTGCAGAGAAAGAGAACGTGGTACGGACGGTCGGGCATTGGTCAGGCCCTCTTCCGGCGGACCGGCTGCACAAGGGGAGAACAGCTCGTCGCGCGCGCAGACTCCGCGAGGCTGCAACAGTTATCCGTGAGAAAGCCGATGAGGGCACGCATCACAGTGAAGTTGGCGGAGTAGTGGATGAAGCGGCCGTCCTGACGGGCCGCTACCAGTCCGGCCCGATCCAGCTCCTTGATATGAAACGACAGCGTCGCCGCAGGCAGGCCAAGTTTTTCAGCGATCACGCCGGCAGCGAAGCCGTCCGGACCACGCTTGACGAGCAGGCGGAAGATTTCGAGACGCTTGTCGTGAGCCAGGGCAGACAAGGCGCTACTCGCTTCTGAGGTTTTCATATTTCCATGATAATGGAACTATGAAATTAAGAGCAAGCCTGAACCGGGCGGGATCGCGCCTAAAGGCGCTCCTACAGGTCGGTCGGGTAGAAAGCGAACTCCCGCCAGCGCTTGCCGTCCCTGAACTCGTAGACGTGCAGGGAGGTCTGGCGCACCGGCTTGTCGTTCATCTGCAGCGAGTCGATCTCCACCTGCACCAGCGTGTTGCCCACCATCCCCAGGCGGTGCACCTCCGAGTCATTGGTCGTCCACATGGGCGACTCGAAGAACACCTTAAGGCGCGCCATGGTGGCTTCCCGGCCCCGGACCATCTCCTTCGGCCCGTCCTCCTTCACCGTGTACCAGCTGAAGTCCTCGGTCAGCGCGGTCCCGGACGCGGCCACATCGCGCTTCGTGAAGGCGAGTTCCGAGTCGTCGATCATCTTCTGGTACCGGGCGGGAATGGTCCGGTACTGCTCGCCCCAGGTGTAGGTCTGCTCGGCAACGCTCGTCAGGGCGAGGATGAGCAACGCGCCAGCGACGAAGCCAGCCAGACCGGAGCGCAGGGACCAGGGGGCCGACCGCGGGCGGGGGTTGGACATGGTGGAGGCTCCTTGAAGGGTGCAAAGAAGTGAGCTGCGGACTACAGTAACACTGGCATTTTCCCGACAACACGGAGCTTGAACATGCACCGGAACGACAGGCAGCGGAATCGCCGGACCGGCATCCTTGCCGCGCTGGCCGGAGTTGTCCTGTGCGCCGGCATGGCCCTGCTCCCGCGCCTTGCAGGAGCTGGCGAGCAGGCGCCGGGCCTGGTCGTCATCGGTGCCACCGCCAAGAGTTCCACGGAAATCATCCGGCAGGCCCTGGCAGCGGGCTACACGGTCACCGGGGTCGCACGACGGCCCGAAGATGTGGCGCTCGGGGATCCGCACCTGAAGGTCCTGAAAGGTGACGTCTACGACCTGGCCTCCCTGGAAGCGGCCATGACCGGCACCGAGATCGTGGTCTCGATGGTCGGCCCCCGGGTGGACCCCACGGATACGGCCGAAACGCCCGCCACCTTCGACCTCTTCACCGCCGGGACGGCCAATATCATTACGGCCATGAAGAAAACAAGGGTAACCAGCGCCTCCTGGTGGCGAGTTCCCTGGGCGTTGAGGACGAGTTCCCGCTGGTGAAGCCCGCCCCGGGGGACTTCCGGCTTAACTGGCTGTGGAAGTCCCGCTACCTCTACCAGAACATGAAGGACATGGAAGGCCTGGTGCGCGCCAGCGCCCTGGAGTACGTGATTTTCCGGCCGCCGTTCCTCGTGGAGGAACCGGCCCGAAAAAACTTTAAGTTGTCGGTGAATACGACGTCGCCCAAGGGCACGATGCTGAGCTACGCGGACTTCGGCGCCTTTGTCCTGGAGCAGGCCCGCTCCAGCAAGTACCTCGGCGCGGCGGTGGGTATGTATACCGGTCAGCAGCTGCAGTTCGGCAAGAACGCCGACTTTGAGAAGCTGGCCAAAGAGGCCAAGGAACAGTTTGACCGCGCCAACGCGCAGTAGCTCAGGGCCATGCAAACACTTCCGCTGACTCTTATGGTCCTCGCGGCCGCGACCAGCCTTGCCCAGGCTGCTGGTGACGCGGAACGGGGCCGTAGCGTCGCCGCGGCCTGCTCGGCCTGTCACGGCCCGGACGGCAGCAGCCCCTCGCCCGCCTTTCCGATCCTCGGCGGCCAGCACCAGGAGTACCTCGTCCAGGCGCTGCTCGCCTACCAGACTGGCACCCGGGCGGACTCCATCATGGGCGGCGCCGTGCAGACCCTCACCCGGCAACAGCTCGAGGATGTCGCCGCGTATTTCGCCGCGCAGAAGGGCCTCGCTGGTGACACTGGCAGCAGCCGCCCGACTGGCGTACAGCCGACAGGCGGTGGCGGGATCACAGCGAGTCTCAGCAGCATCGCGGCCGCGGGCTCGGTCGCTGACGTCAGGGCGCCGTCACCCTCCCCCGTGGAACTGGCAGCCTGCCCGGCCAAGGGCTCCAAAGACCGGGACCGGGACGGCGACGGCCTGGCCGACGCTTTCGATGCCGCGCCGAAAGACGCCGGCGAATTTGCCCGGGATGCGGACGGGGACGGCTGGTACGGCATCTGCAGCGCGGAGCAGCTGCAGACCATCCAGACCCTGGCCTCCGGCCTCGACCTGGCTACCCGCAACACGCGCCGCTACGAACTGGTGCAGGACCTGGATCTGGGCACCATCGCCAACTGGACCCCGGTGGGCAACTGCGGGGCCGGCAACAACTGCATGGTGGCCCGGGACAAGTTCGGCTTTGCCGGTGCCCTGGACGGCAATGGCCACACGCTGCGCAACCTCACCATCAACCTGCCGGAGGCGGGCGGGGTCGGCCTGTTCGGCACTCTCGCGAAGACCGGCGTGGTGCGCAACCTGACCCTGGAGAACGCCAGCGTGACGGGCAAGGGCGGCACCGGCGCCCTGGTGGGCGCCAACTTCGGCTACATCGCGGACTGCCAGGCCAGCGTGAAGGTGGTCGGGCGGCTGGCCTCGGGCGGGCTCGTCGGCGGCCACGCGGGCCAGGTGGTGAACTGCCACGTGCGCGGGGACGTGTCAGGCCAGGCGGCCATTGGCGGGCTGGCGGGCGATATGAACGGCATCGTCCGGGACAGTTCGGCGGACGTGCGGGTGACGGCGGGCAAGGGCGTGGGCGGCCTCGTGGGCCTCAGCACGACCGGCAAGATACTGCACAGCCGTGCTACCGGGGTCGTCGCCGGAGCTGACAACGTGGGCGGTCTCGTCGGCTTCAATTCCCAGAGCCGGGTGCGCAACAGCTTTGCCACCGGGGCGGTGACCGGCAAGGAAGCCGTCGGCGGCCTGATCGGCCGCAACAACGGCGCGGTGCGCAATGTGTATGCCATGGCAGCAAGGGGCCTGATCGGCGACAACTCAGGCGGCAGCATCGACACTACTGAGTAGACCGGGAGCGACCATGATCCGTCTGACAAAACCACTTGCAGCAGGCCTGCTGCTGTTCACCGTGAGCCTGCACGCCGACACGGACAAATACCTCAGTACCGTCAAGCCCTTCGCGAAGGGTGACATCCTCGTGGCCGCCACGATCATGGACAACCCCACCGATGACCACGGCGGCACCGGCAGAATCATCCAGTACGACGAGAACCTGCAGCTGAAGGGCGAGCTGTACCTGAAGGGTACCCGGCACAAGGTCGGCGGCCTGACCTTTGCGCCGGACCGGACCCTGTGGGCCTTCTCCCAGCTCACGCCCACCGTGGTGGAGATTGCGCCGACCGGTGTGCAGAAGCCGGTGCGAACCTTTTCCGACCGCATGTACTCCAGTGTCACCTTTGGGCAGGACGGGAGCCTCTACTTTGGCGAGCACATGATGGGCACCCAGACGGGGCATCCCGCGGTGACCACGAAGTTCCGCCTGCTGCCGGGGCGCGACGTGATCGGCGACGGCCACGTGTTCCGCCACCACGCCGACGGGAAGCTTAAGCAGGAGTACGCCACCGTCGCTCATGGCGGGATGTTCGGCTTCCTGGCCGTTACCAGCACCGTCCTCGCCGACAACGACACCCGGATGATCTTCGTCTCCGAGACCGGCCAGCGGGTGCTGCAGTACGACCTCAAAAACCAGAAGCAGTTGCCGGACCTGGCGAGCTTCGAGAACAACCCGGACGTGCCGATGGTGCTCGTGATGAACGCCACGCCGGACGGCCGGCTGCTGATCAGCACGGCCAGGGGTTTTCTGGTGATGGACCCGAAGACGGGTGCTGTACTGCGAAACTACCCGCTGGAAGGCATGGGCTGGGCCGCCGTCAATTCCTCGCCCAATGGCCAGTTCGCCGTGATTGGCAATTTTTTTACCGGCGACATCGTGAAGGTCCGCCTGTCGGACGCTACCATCGTGGCCCGGAACAACGTGGGTCAGAAAGAGTCACTCTCCGGTATTGCTGAGTTTCCAGGATAGGCGCCCCATGCAGTGTCTCGACAGCCCCATCAACCGCCGCCAGCTGCTCGCCGGCGGCACCGCACTCGCGGGCGCGACCCTCGCGCTGAGCGTCGCCTCCTGCAGCCGCGGCGAAGACAAGCCCATCGTCCGGCCCGAGGGCGTCCCGCTGGGGCCCTTCGGCGCCAAGTCCACCGCCGACGAGGTGACCCAGGGTATCGACCTGACGGGCAAGACCGCACTGGTCACCGGCGGGAATTCCGGCCTCGGGCTGGAAACCATGCGGGTGCTGGCCGGCCATGGCGCTCACGTGATCTGCGCGGCCCGCACGCTGGAGAAAGCCCAGGAAGCCTGCGCAGGAATCAAGGGCCGCACCACGCCGGTGGCCATCGAACTGACCGACTTCCCGTCCATCGTCGCCGGCACCGATGCCGTGCGGGCCCTGGGCACACCCATCGACATGCTGCTCCTGAACGCGGGCATCATGAACCTGCCGGAACTGGAGCAGGTCTACGGCCTCGAGAAGCAGTTCGTCACCAACCACCTGGGCCATTTCATTGTGGGCAACCGGCTGCTGCCCCTGGTGCAGGCAGCTCCCCAGGGCCGCGTGGTCGTGCTCTCCAGCAGCGGCTACCTGTGGGCGCCGGAGGCCGGCATCGAGTTCGACAACCTGTCCGGCGAGCGGGACTACAAGCCCATCAAGATGTACGGCCAGTCCAAGCTGGCGAACTACCTGTATGTCCGGCAGCTGGCGAAGAGGCTGGCAGGGACCCCCACCACGGCGAACGCCGTGCACCCGGGCATCATCATGACCAACCTGGGCCGCAACTTTCCCCAATGGCAGCAGGTTGCGGCCAAACTGATCGGCTGGACCTTCATGAAGAGCGTTGAGGTCGGCACCGCCACCACCTGCTA
>SHZI01000037.1 GCA_009692345.1 Gammaproteobacteria bacterium
TGCCGCCTCAGTCACCGCCCTCGCCTCCGCCACACCGCCACGAATCACACCGCCGGCGAAGATCGGCCCGGTGACGCTGCCTTTGTACGTCCACAGACTTTCGGAGCCGCTAAACAGGTCCGACAGATCGGGGCTGACGCGCCCCAGGGCCCCAGTCAATGAGATCGCCGGAAAGTACCTCGCTTTGGCTGCGCCAATCTGCGCATTTGCGGCGATCAGTTGCTGCTCGGCCTGCAGCAGATCCGGTCGGCGTTCCAGCAACGATGAGGGCACGCCCGCAGGGACTTCAGGCTGCAGCAGTTCCCCGATGGGTTTGCCACGCACGACAGGACCTGGGTTTCGGCCGACCAGCACCGACAGGGCGTTCTGAGTCTGGGCAATCTGCGCTTCAATCTGCGGAATCTGCGCGGCAGCGACCTGGTACTGGGACTGGGACTGCGCCACAGTCATCATCGAGATCTGCCCGTACTGAAACTGCAGTTCGAAGAGCCTCACCGATTCGCGATAGGTCTCCAGCGTCGCATTGGCTACCGTCAGCTGCTCATCCAGTGCGCGCAGTTCCAGGTAGCTGTTTGCAACAGTGGCAACCAGCGAGAGAATCACACCACGGCGCGCCTCCCCAGTAGCCAGCAGGCTGGCGCGGGCCGACTCGGACAAGCGCCGGATACGGCCCCACAGATCGATTTCCCAGCTGGCACTGAGCAGGGCCTGATAGCTCTCCTCTGAGCCTGGGAAAACAGGAAGGTCCGACAATTCGCTGGAGCCAGCACCACCACTTTTCCCGCCGGCGATGCCATAGCCGACCTGCGGGTAGAAGGCGGAACGCGTCTGCATGAGAATACTGGCGGCTTTCTGCACGTTGGCCGTGGCAATGCGGACGTCCGTGTTGTTCGCCAGGGCTTCGCTGATCAGATCATCCAGTACTGGATCACCGAATTGACGCCACCACTGTGTATCGGACGTCGCTGCCGCGTTGTCCGGTTCGTACTGAAAAACCTCCGGCGCATGGATGTCCGGACGGCGATAGTCGGGTCCAACGGCACAGGCACTGATGAGCAGTGCCGTGAACGCGCCAACAAGTACCTCTCCACGCATCCTACTCAGGCTCCCTCCCGTCCTGCTGAGACTCTGGAGCGGAATCGACCTCCGGCTTAAGAGTGCTTGCAGGCGGCTTTGCCTTTTTTCGTTCAGCCATCTGATCAAAGAGAAAAAAGAACAACGGGACATAGAGCATCGCCAGCGTGGTCTCGGCGATCATCCCGCCAATGATGCCGGTGCCAATGGAATGCCTCGCCATTGCACCCGCACCAGTGGCAATGGCCAGGGGCAGAACGCCAACCGCGAACGCCAGCGACGTCATGATGATCGGCCGCAGGCGCTGCTCACCCGACAGCACCGTGGCTTCCATGATGGACTTGCCCTGTCGACGAAAATCCACAGCCGCCGATACCCGTAGTACCGCATTTTTTGCGCCGAGCCCGATCAGCACCAGCAGGCCGATCTGGAAATACACGTCGTTCTCCAGACCGCGGGACCAGTTGAAGAGTAGCGCGCCGAGGATACCGAACGGCACCGCGGTCATCACGGCACCGGGGAGCATCCATGATTCGTACTGGGCCGCCAGCACCAGAAAAACAATCATAAAGCCAAATACAAACGCCAGCACCGAAGTGGTACTCGCCTTGCTCTCCTCGTAGGCGATACCAGTCCAGCCATACGAGAAGCCATCGGGCAGAACTTCCGCTGCCACGGCTTCCATCGCTTTAAGCGCCTGGCCCGAACTGTAACCAGGCGCCGGATTGCCAATGATCTTCGCAGCAGGAAAACCGTTCAAATGCGGCAGCACATCCGGACCGGCGACCCAGCGGGTGGTAACCACTGCAGACAAAGGCACCATATTTCCGTTCGAGGAGCGCGTGTAAAGACGGGTCAGGTCGCCTGGCTCCTGCCGGACCTTCGCATCCGACTGCAGGATGACCCACCAGACCCGACTGAACTGATTGAACTGGCTGGCAGTCAGTGAACCAAACTGCGCCTGAATTGCACTGTAGACATCCTCAACCGGCACGCCGAGTAGCGCAGCCTTCTCGCGCTCGACGTCCACAAACAGTTGCTGGGTACTGCCTTTGTAGCTGGTCATCAGCCGCGTCAGCTCGGGACGCTTGGCAGCCGCAGCAAGGACTTTCTGGGTCACTGAATCCAGCTGCACCGGATCACCATCGCCAGTGTCCTGAACCCAGAATTCGAAGCCGCCCGTTACGCCGAGCCCAGGAATCGGTGGTGGCGGAACCGGCTGCACGTTGGCTTCCTGAATGTGCTCTACCTTTGAATACAGGTCGAGCAGGATTGCCCGCGCGTTTTCCTTGCGCATCGTGCTGAGCGAAGAATAGCGCTCGCTGAAATCCGTGAACGTGACAAAAAATGTGCCGGTGTTCGCCTGGTAGCTGCCGTCGATCAGACTGTAGCCGGTGATCATGCTCCGCGTGGCGACTCCAGGAATTTTTGCCAGGATGTCATCAACGCGAGCAGCGACCGCCTGCGTGCGGTCGAGGCTGGCTGACGGCGGCATCGTAATGACAACCATCGCATAGCCCTGGTCTTCCTTGGGAACGAAGCTGGTTGGCAACACATTGAAGAACTGCCAGATGGCGAACAGAAACCCGACCATCAGAGACAGCGCCACGGCCGCACGGGCGATCACAGCCTCGACCGCGCGCCCAAACGCCCGGGTGACGGCATCCACCTTGCCGTTGAACCAGACGAAGAATCTTGCCTGTGGTGCTGTCGAATGCCTGAGCAGCGTGGCGCACATGGCTGGCGTCAGCGTTAGCGCAACAAACCCTGACACGAGTACGGCTATGGCGATGGTAACGGCAAACTGCTTGTAGAGCTGCCCGGTAGTACCCGGCAGCAAGGCGGCTGGGACGAAGACAGACGCCATGACGAGCACAATGGCCACCAGGGAACTTGCGATCTCATCCATTGACCTGATCGTGGCAGCCCGAGGGTCAAGATGGTGTTGGGCCATATTGCGCTCGACATTCTCGACAACCACGATTGCATCATCGACCACCATTCCAATCGCCAGAATGAGACCGAACAGCGTCAGCAAATTGATCGAAAAGCCCAGCAACAGCAGCCCTGCGAATGTCGAAATCAGGGCCACCAGGATGGCGATTGTGCAGATAAACGTCGTTCGGATGCTCTGCAGAAACAGGTACACAACCAGGACTACCAGGAAGATTGCCTCGACCAGCGTCTTCAGCACCTCCTCGATCGATATTCTGACGAAGTCGTTGGTGTCCAGCGCGATCGCATAGTCCAGGCCTTCCGGAAAGTCTGTCTTCATCGTCTCCATCGCCGCGCGAATTGCCTTTGAAACCACCAGACCGTTGGCGCCGGGTTGCTGATAAACCGCGATGAACGTTGCGGGCGCGTCGTTCAGACGCGTATCGACGATGTACTGACGCAGGCCAACCTCAGCGCGCGCCACGTCACCCAGACGAACAATTGCACTGCCGTTCTGACTGGCGCGCAGGATAATGGCCTCATACTCACGGGGGTCGGTAAACGGACTCTGCGTGACCACCGGGAACGTCAGTTCCACCGGACCATCGTTTGGCTGCTGGCCAATCTGGCCTGCCCCGAATATCGCATTCTGCGCATTGACGGCCTTCGCGATATCCGACGTGGTAATACCGAGCGACGCCATGTCGTCCGGATCCATCCAGATACGCATCGCCTGATCGGGCACGCCCATGATTTGCGCCTGGCCCGCGCCGGGCACGCGCTTCAGCGCATCGAGCACATACACGTTCGCGTAATTGGCAACGTACTCGGCGCTGTAGCGATCGCCTTTACCGACAATCGCGACCAGCATCATGATTGAAGAGGATTTTTTCTGAACGGACACGCCCTGCTGGGTCACCGCCTCCGGCAGCTGCGGCATAGCCAGATTGACGCGGTTCTGCACCTGGACCTGGGCAATGTCCGGGTCAGTGTCCAGCGAGAAATACACCGACAACAGGAGTTGCCCTGTAGAAGAGCTCGAAGACGTCATGTACAGCATGTTGTCCACGCCGTTGATCTGCGCCTCGATTGGCGCCGCCACGGACTCGGCCAGTGTCGCGGCATCGGCGCCCGGATAGGTTGCCTGGACGTTGACCTGCACCGGAGTGATGGTCGGGTACTGCTGTACGGGCAGGACGGCGATCGCCACCAGTCCAGCGAGGCACAGTAGCAGAGCAACAACTACAGCAAAGATCGGCCGCTCAATGAAGAAGCGTGACAGCATGCGACTGTGTCAGGAACCGGCTGCCGCGGCCTGCGGAACGACTTTTACTGTTGCGCCCTGGGATAATCGCTGAGTGCCTTCGACGATGATGTCGTCGCCTGCAACAAGACCCTGGGGTATGAACCAGTGGTCCTGATACCAGTTCCCTACCTGCACAGGCCGTTGCTCCGCCTGACCCGCCTTGTTGAGTATCCAGACAAAATGACCCTTCGCCCCCTGCTGAACGGCCCGCTGCGGAATCATGATGGCCTTTGGCCGTACCGCGCCTATTACTCGCGCGCGCACATACTGGTTCGGACGGAGGTCGCCCTTGGGATTTTCGACTGTGGCGCGAATCAGAAAAGTGCCAGTCTGGGTATCGTAGGACGGGTCGGCAAAGCTGATGGTTGCCGTGAAAGGAAAGACTGATCCGTCGCTCCTCACGATCTCGACAATCATCTGCTCCTTCTCCGGCAAGCGCAGATGCCCTTCGGCAATTTCCTTGCGCATGATCTCCCAGCGATTCTCGGCAATACTGAAATTCACCCACATCGGCGTCATCACAGAGACTGTCGTCAGCTGGCTGTTAATGGCATTCAGATAGGTGCCATCAGCAACTTCGGCATAGCTGCTCAGGCCGGCCACCGGTGCCGTAATGGTGGTGTAGGAGAGATTGAGTTTGGCCGACTCCAGCTGCGCTTTGGCCTGTTCAACTTCAGCAGCAGCCTGCTCGAATTGTCCCGTGGCATTGTCCAGGTCCTTCTGCGACAACGCGGTCAGCTTCACGAGTGGTTCGGTGCGAGCCAGATTTGCCCGCGCCACATCAAGTGCAGCCTGGCTTCTCTGCAGCGCTGCAGCGGCGGCATCGACCTGGGCCTGAAACGGTTTCTGATCCATCTGGAACAGCACCTCTCCGGCTTTGACGGGGCTGCCCTCGGTGTAGACACGACGATCGAGAAAACCGGACACCCGCGCCTGAATATTCACGGCCTGGGAACTCTGGGTCTGTGCGACATAGTCGGCGTTGACCGGTACGTCCTGCGCCACCACGGTCAATGTGCTGACCTCGAGTGGTGGCGGTGCCGGCGGACTGGCAGGCCCGCCGCAACCCGCAAGCCCGATACTGGCCGCCAGCAGACGCGCGGCGGCCGTGAGCGGTCTGATTTCGATGCCCCTGCCGGAACTCATGAAGCGCCTCATTCTGATCGCAGAGGCTAGGCGGCCTTGCGCGAACTGGTGTAGGCCTTGGCGCCGTACTCCAGCAGCCCGCGCGCGCTCAGCATGCCGATGCCGCGCGAACCGCCGGTGACGAGAGCAACCTTGCCCTCAAGTGAAAACAGCTGCTTCACCCGCATAGTCTCCCGATCAGCGGGTGGGCGCGATTTGATTGACCATCAGAGCCACCCACCTGTCGAGCGCGGGCTTCAGTGCCTCAAGAGTCATGTGGGTGTCTTCGCTCTTCGAGCGGCCAATGCTGTCGCCGACCAGTTCGTGCATGGATTCGCGCAGGATCGTGGCGGGTGCGGCTTGGCTGAGACGCATTTCAATGCTGGCAGTCGCGTCCATGTCCTTGCCCTTGACCGCGGTCTTGGCCGCGCCGGTGATCAGTCGCACGGGCACCAGGTCGAGCGCTGTCTTGCCCGCCGGCTGGGCCGCAAAAGCAGTGAGTGCCACGTCCAGCGTGAGCTCGGCTGCCGCCTGGTCATCGACCACCCGTGTCCGTACGGCAAGCTGCGAGCGCAGCTGCTGTCCTGCATAGGCGAGTACGGAGTCCACCAGTGCATCATCCAGATCGCCGAATTTCGCGTCGTGGGGGAATCGCACCACCGGCGCTATGTAGATGACCGGGGTTTTACTGATGGTCTTGGCGCCAGGCGCCGCATACCCCATATAGCGAGATCGCAACGAGCCTTCCTTTTCGAGGCGTGCGTAATCGCTGAGGAATCCCGACGACGCATCCTCCGCGAAGATCGGAAATGCCAACAGGCACAGGGTGATGGCGAGGATGTGTTTCATGGTGGTGCCCCGGGAACAATTGATAAATCAAGGCCTGAAAAACCCCCGGCTTGCGCCGGCGCATACTTCATCATCACTGCGGGAGCATGGTGCCATGTCCGTGCTCGCGCGTCACCGGCAGCGGCGCCTTAAGGCCGGCTACCGCAATCGCCGCCAACACTCCAGGATTGGCGAGCTACAGGCGGCAAGGCCGTGACACGCCCGGGCGCCAGCGGATGCGCCATGATCAGCGTTCTGCGGGACGCAGGAACTCCAGTGAACGAACAACCAGACCCCGAGGAGAGGCTGCATAAAGCCCACGCCTGACAACGGGTTCCGGGCTGGTCGTGCCCGTTGACACCCCGGCCTGCCAACCCCGCGCGCCCGGTGGCGGACCCCGCACCGCGGGCCGCCGGCCCGCACCCGCGATCCCGGGGGCGCTCAGTGAGAAGCCTTCGCCTGTATCTCGTCGAGGGTAACGTAGCCCTTCTTGCCGGTGTCGATTTTGTCAAAGCCACGTGCGACACGGGGCATACCGGCCTTGGCCTCATCCAGCGTGAGTTTTCCGTCGCTGTCCTTGTCGGCGGCCTTGAACTTGGCCTCGACCTCGGCAGCGTCTGCGGCGAGCGCAGCTCCGGAGCCAAGCGCCAATAGAAGTGCCACTGCTTTGCTTATTGATTTCATTATGCTTTCCTCGGTGGGTTGATCGTCGTGTCGAGAGCAGGATCATCCGGGATTTCGCGGCTCACGGGAAGAGAGCTCCGCACGATCATCCAGCTGCAGCTCAGGCCTCAGGTGTGTGGGCCGGTCTGGTGTTGCCTGGCCAGCGCAGGCAGCCAACAGGGAGACGCAGAGCAGGTGGAGCGTCCAGATGGTCAATAGTCCGGAATGTCGCCTGGTTGCTCCAGCGCACGCTTCATGGCGACATAGATCGGGTCCCGAAAAAGACGGGGCTGACGGCACCAGCCGCCAGGGCTTTCAGGGTTATCGTGACGCTGCATCGCTGGTTCCTCCGTGCTTTGAGCGTTTCGTCAGGTAGTATCACGCCACAGGAAGTACGACCGTTGACCGAGCCTGCCCGCCTCTCAGAGAATCAGCCCACGGTGCTCATCACGGGGGCCAACCGTGGCCTCGGGCTGGCATTCGCGGAGCAGTACACCGCCCAGAGCTGGAACGTCATTGCGACCTGCCGGAACGTTACCGCAGCCAGCGACCTTCGTCAGCTGGCAACACGGTATCCGGCCATTCGCATAGAGACCCTCGATGTCACCCGCGACGACCAGGTGGCGGCGCTGGCCTCGCGCTATGCCGCGCAGCCGGTGGACGTGCTCCTTAATAATGCAGGCATCTACGGCAACCTGAGCCACCAGACGCTGGGCACCATGGATTTTGACGAGGGCCGGCGCGTGCTCGACGTCAACGCGCTGGGCGCACTCCGCGTCAGTCAGGCATTCCTGCCTCAGGTCACGGCCAGTCGCCAGAAGAAGATCATCAGCCTCGGCGGCGGACTCGGTGCCCAGAGCATCGGCAGCCTGTTTGGCGGTCACTACTTGATGAAGATGAGCAAAGCTGCGCATCTCATGGCGATGGGCATCCTGCAGACCGAGACGCGGGACCGGGGGATCATCGTGGTCATGATTTCGCCAGGTCGCGTGGACACTCAGCTGATGCGGGATTCCGGCTGGACGGGTGCGGCATTGTCGCCGGCCGACAGCGCTCGTCTCGTAATCGCGCGTATCGAGACGCTGGAGCCGGCCATGCACGGGCGGCTGATCACTTATGACGGGCAGATCGTTCCCTGGTAGGTCGCGGGAAGGCGCTCAGGGCCGGGGAGTCCCACCATCGAATGACGGTCATCGATGTGAGGATAGGCTGAATAAAGCCCACGCCTGACAACGGGTTCATGGCTGCCTCAGCCTCACTTCAGAAAATAAGGATCCGGAATGCCCAGCCCCGCCAGCACCCGGGTCTCCAGCGCCTCCATTCGGGCGGCGTCAGCCTCCGCGTCGTGGGTATAGCCCAGCAGGTGCAGGGTGCCGTGCACGGCCAGGTGGGCCAGGTGGTCTACGGGCGTCTTGCCCTGCTCTGCCGCCTCCCGCAGGACGACCGGGAGGCAGATGACCAGATCGCCGAATTCCGGCGGTACGCCCTGGGGCAAAGGCTCCGGCGGCCCCAGAAAGGCCAGGACATTCGTGGCACCCGGCTTCTGCCGCCAGGTCTCGTTGAGTTCAATCCCTTCCTGCAGTCCCACCAGGCGGAGACTGAGGGTGCCACCCCGGGCAGGACCGCCCCCGGCTGCAGCCGCACCGTTCAGGGCCGCCCGGATCCATACCTCAAAGTCGGCTCCCTCTGGCAGGGACCCCGGCTCGACGGCCAGCTGGATATCCAGCTCCAGCGCGGGGCCGCTAGCGCCCGCCATCGGGTTTAGGGCCATCTGGTCTGGGCACGGCCGCCTCAAACCGCTCGTAGGCTTCGACGATCCTTTGGACGAGGACGTGGCGCACCACGTCCCCGGCTGTAAATTGCGTGAAGCTGACGCCCTCGACCCCGGCGAGGACCTGACTGGCATGCCGCAGCCCGGACGCCTGGTGCTTCGGCAGGTCAATCTGGGTGATATCGCCGGTCACTACAGCCCTCGAACCGAAGCCGAGGCGGGTGAGCAGCATCTTCATCTGCTCAATCGTGGTGTTCTGCGCCTCATCAAGGATCACGAAGCTCTCATTGAGGGAGCGGCCACGCATGAAGGCGAGCGGGGCAACCTCAATGATGTTGCGTTCAATGAGACGGGCCACCCGGTCGACACCCAGCATTTCATAGAGGGCGTCGTACATCGGGCGCAGGTAGGGGTCCACCTTCTGGGACATGTCACCGGGCAGGAAGCCCAGGCGTTCGCCAGCTTCTACCGCCGGTCTCACCAGCACGATCCGGCGAACCTTCTCTTCCTCCAGGGCCGCTACCGCGCTGGCGACAGCAAGATACGTCTTGCCTGTGCCCGCTGGTCCAATGCCGAAGCACAGGTCGTGAGAGCGGATGGCCTCCATGTATCGGCGCTGATTGTTGCCCCGGGGCCTGATGTGCAGGCGCCGGGCTTTCATGACGACGCTGCCGTCGTCCGCTGCTTCCCGGGGCTCCGAAGGCTGTTCCATGCGGGCTTCCTGCAAGGCGATGTGGACCCGCTCGGTATCGATCGTCTCCCGGGCAGCTATGGCGTAGAGCTCCCGAAGAATGCGACTGGCGGCCCGCACACCGGCGGCAGGTCCGGACAGCCGGAAGCGATTGCCCCTCTGGTTGATCTGGATGCCCAGCCGGCGTTCGATCTGGCGAAGGTTCTCATCGAACTGGCCACCAAGACTCGCCAGCGTCTGGTTATCCGCCGGTTCCAGCAGGATCTCGACGGCATCTACTGCGGGGCCCGGCCCTTCAGCGTTATCTCCAGCGTTGGGGCCGGCCGGCACCATGGTCACGCCGCCACGGCGGAGTCCGTGAGGCGCCCCCGCAGCGAGTTGGCCAGCGCTTCCGTAATCTGGACATCCAGCAGCTGGCCGATGAGGTGGGCACCACCGTCGAAGTTTACGGCGCGATTATTGCTGGTTTTTCCTGTCAGCTGCCGCGGGTCCTTCCGCGACGGGCGCTCCACCAGTACGCGTTCGACGGAACCCACCATGGCCCGACTGATCTCCTGGGCACGGCGCGTGATGCGGGCCTGGAGAATTGCCAGACGGGCAAGCTTTTCCGCCTCGGGAACCGGGTCCGGTAGCGTCGCGGCCGGAGTGCCGGGCCGGGGGCTGTAGACGAAACTGAAGGACTGGTCAAAACCGATGTCTGCGATCAGCTGCATCGTCGCGGCGAAATCGTCGTCGGTCTCCCCGGGGAACCCCACGATGAAGTCCGTGGAGACGCTGATGTCCGGCCGGACAGCCCGCAGCCTGCGAATCTTCTGCCGGAACTCCAGGGTCGTGTAACCCCGCTTCATCAGGGTCAGGATGCGATCGGACCCACTCTGCACGGGGAGATGCAGGTGGTTGGCGAGCTTGGGCACCGTCGCATAGGCCTCGACCAGCCGGTCGTTGAATTCCAGCGGGTGGGACGTGGTGAAGCGGATACGTTCAATCCCGCCGATCCGCGCCACGTCGGCGATCAGCGCGGCCAGGTCTGCGGTGTCACCACCCGTGGCCGGCCCCCGGTAGCCATTCACGTTCTGTCCCAGCAGTGTGACTTCACGGACGCCCTGGCCCGCGAGTTGCCGGACCTCGTCGAGCACGCTGTCGAGGGGCCGGCTGACCTCTTCGCCCCGCGTAAAGGGCACCACACAAAAGCTGCAGTACTTGCTGCAGCCTTCCATGACCGAGACAAAGGCCGTGGGCCCGGCTGCGCGGGGCTCCGGCAGGCAGTCAAACTTTTCAATCTCAGGGAAGCTGACATCGACGACGGGGCGGCCACGGGCCCGGACCTCATCGATGAAGTCCGGCAGGCGATGCAGGGTCTGGGGCCCGAAGACCAGGTCGACGAAGGGTGCCCGCCGCAGCAGTTCCTCGCCCTCCTGGCTGGCCACACAGCCACCCACGCCGATGAGCAGGCCCGGTCGCGCCTCCTTCAGCTCGCGAAACCGGCCCAGGTGGGAGAAGACTTTCTCCTGGGCCTTGTCCCGCACCGAACAGGTGTTGAGCAGCAGCAGGTCGGCGTCTGCCGGATTGTCGGTGGGTTCCAGCCCGTGCCTGGATCGCAGCACGTCCAGCATGCGACTGGAATCGTACTCGTTCATCTGGCAGCCAAACGTCTTGATGTAGACCAGACCTGGCATAGGTGGCCTCAGAGGGCGATCGGCGGACGCGGCCGTGCGCCGATGAAACGGGGTAGTGTCAAATTCGGGGAATCAGAAGGGTATATCGTCGTCGAACTCTGCAGCCTCGGCAGCGGCAGGCCCAGCCGCAGCGCCTCCAGGACCCGTCGCAGTCTTGGCCGGCCGCCCGCGTCCTGCGGGACTGGTCCCGCGAAACTCGCCGCTGTCGCCGTGACCTGCGGCATCGCTGCCGCCGGCACCGGCGTTAGCGCCACCCATGCCCCGGGAATCGAGCATCTGCATCTGGTCGGCGATGATTTCCGTGCTGTAGCGGTCCTTGCCTTCCTTGTCCTGCCACTTGCGGGTGCGCAACCGGCCTTCGATGTAAACCTTGGAGCCCTTCTTGAGATACTCCGCGGCAATCTCTGCCAGACGATCAAAGGTCGAGACGCGATGCCACTCGGTCCGTTCCTGAGGTTCGCCCGTCTCCTTGTCCTTGAATCGCTCGCTGGTCGCGATGGAGAAGTTGGTTGCTGCTTTGCCGCTAGGCATGTACCGGGTTTCCGGATCCTTGCCCAGATTGCCGATCAGAATGACTTTATTGATACCGCTCATAGGGTGCAATTGTAAGGTGACGGGGGCCAAAAGACAGCCCAATTTCTGGCCCGATCGTCCAGTAATTGGGCGCCGGCCGCCACTGCTCCTGGCCTGTGGGCAGACGGGGTTCAGGGCCAGCCCCGGCTCAGGCTCTCTAAGACGCCCCCGCCGCCGTATAGTTATGGGTTAGCCCCTAAAGCCCCAGTCAGCCCGAAGGCGCCATGCAGAACATCAGCATCCGCGGTGCGCGGACCCATAACCTCCGCAACATCGACCTCGACCTCCCCAGGGACCGCCTGATCGTTATCACGGGGCTGTCCGGGTCCGGCAAGTCCTCCCTGGCGTTCGACACCATCTACGCCGAGGGGCAGCGCCGCTATGTGGAGTCCCTGTCGGCCTATGCCCGCCAGTTCCTGTCCATGATGGACAAGCCGGACGTGGACCATATCGAGGGACTCTCCCCGGCCATTTCCATCGAACAGAAGACCGCCTCCCACAACCCGCGCTCCACCGTAGGCACGGTCACCGAGATTTATGACTACCTGCGTCTGCTCTTTGCCCGGGCCGGCACGCCGCGCTGTCCCGACCACGACCGGGATCTGCGCGCCCAGACGGTCAGCCAGATGGTGGACCAGGCGCTGTCACTGCCGGAGGGGACGAAGCTGGTGCTCCTTGCCCCGGTCGTGCAGGCCCGGAAGGGTGAGCACACGCAGCTGCTGGCCGACCTGCGCAGCCAGGGTTATGTGCGGGCCCGCATCGATGGCGAGATCTGCGAACTGGATGACCCGCCCAAGCTGGACCTGCGGCGCAAGCACACCATCGAGGTGGTCGTCGACCGGTTCAAGGTCCGGCAGGACATCAAGCAGCGGCTGGCCGAGTCCTTCGAAACGGCCCTCAAGCTGGCTGACGGTGTCGTAAAGGTGGCGCCTATGGAGAAAGGCGACAAAGCTGCCCTGGCCAGCCTTGGCGGTGCCGAGGTGCTGTTCTCGGATCGCTTCGCCTGCCCCATCTGCAGCTTCAGTATTGCCGAGCTCGAGCCCCGCCTCTTCTCCTTCAACAATCCCGCGGGCGCCTGCGGCACCTGCGATGGCCTTGGCGTGAAGCAGTTCTTCGGCCTCGATCGGGTCGTGCGCTACCCGGACCTGAGCCTCGCAGGTGGCGCCATCCGCGGGTGGGACCGGCGCAACTCCTACTACTTTTCCATGATCCAGAGCCTGGCGAAGCACTACGACTTCGACATCGAGCTGCCCTGGAGCAAGCTCTCCGCAAAGATCCAGAAGATCCTTCTCCACGGCAGCGGCGAGGACAAGATCCAGTTCAACTACCTGACGGGTCACGGCCTCAGCATCAACCGGAAGCATCAGTTCGAAGGCATCCTCCCGAACCTGGAGCGCCGCTATCGGGAAACCGACTCGAGCATGGTCCGGGAAGAGCTGGCCAAGTTCCTGAGCACCCAGCCCTGCCCCGACTGCAAAGGAACTCGGCTCAATACTGCCGCCCGCAACGTCTACGTCAGCAGCAAGTCCATTCCCGAAGTCACGACGATGTCCGTGGCCCATGCCCTGGAGTTCTTTTCGACCCTCAACCTGGAGGGGTGGCGGGGCGAGATCGCGGCGAAGGTGGTGAAGGAGATCCAGAACCGCCTGCGGTTCCTGGCCGACGTGGGCCTGGAGTACCTCTCCCTGGACCGCAGCGCAGAAACCCTGTCCGGCGGCGAAGCCCAGCGCATCCGCCTGGCCAGTCAGATCGGCTCGGGCCTCGTTGGGGTCATGTACATCCTGGACGAACCGTCGGTCGGGCTGCACCAGCGGGACAACCGGCGGCTGCTCAACACCCTCATCCACCTGCGGGACACGGGCAACACGGTCATCGTCGTCGAGCACGATGAGGAGGCCATCGCCGCCAGCGATCACGTGGTTGATCTCGGTCCCGGCGCGGGCGTGCACGGCGGGCAGATCGTGGCCCAGGGGACGCCGGCGGAAATCATGGCCCACCCGGCCTCCATCACCGGCCAGTACCTGTCGGGGCGCAAACAGGTGCCCCTGCCGGTTCGGCGGCGCGCGGTGGATGACTCGCGCTGGCTCACGATTCGTGGCGCCCGGGGCAACAACCTGAAGAACCTGACGGTACGGATCCCCCTGGGGGTAATGACCTGCGTTACCGGGGTGTCCGGGTCCGGCAAGTCGACACTCGTCAATGACACTCTCTATCTGTACACGGCCGAGAAACTCAACGGCAGCAGCGAGACGCCCCATTCTCCCTGCGACCGGATCGACGGTCTCGACTCGGTAGACCGGGTGATCGATATCAGCCAGAGCCCCATCGGGCGGACGCCCCGCTCCAACCCGGCGACTTACACTGGCCTGTTCACGCCCATCCGGGAGCTGTTCGCCGGCACCCAGGAATCCCGTTCCCGGGGCTACAAGTCCGGACGCTTCAGCTTTAACGTGAAAGGTGGGCGCTGCGAGGCCTGCCAGGGCGACGGCGTCCTGCGCGTGGAAATGCACTTCCTGCCGGACGTGTACGTCCCCTGCGACGTCTGCAAGGGGCAACGCTATAACCGGGAAACGCTGGAAATCCGCTACAAGGGCAAGAACATCAGCAACGTTCTCGACATGACCGTTGAAGACGCGCTGCCGTTCTTCGCCGCTATTCCGATGATCGCCCCGAAGCTGCAGACCCTGATGGAGGTGGGCCTGTCCTACGTGCGGCTGGGCCAGAACGCCACTACCCTTTCTGGCGGCGAGGCCCAGCGGGTGAAGCTGGCCAAGGAACTTTCCAAACGGGCTACGGGCAACACTCTGTACATCCTCGATGAACCGACCACCGGTCTGCACTTCCACGATATCGCCCAGCTCCTGGCCGTCCTCCAGAAGCTCCGGGACCAGGGCAATACGATCGTGGTGATCGAGCACAATCTGGATGTCATCAAGACCGCCGACTGGGTCGTCGATCTCGGTCCCGAGGGCGGCAACGGTGGCGGGCAGCTGGTGGCCGAGGGCACGCCGGAGACGGTGGCGGGCATCCGCAAGTCCTACACGGGGCAGTATCTGGCGCCACTGCTGCAGAAGAACCGGGCGGCGTAGGAGCGCCTTTAGGCGCGACCGGGGGCCCCAGATCGCGCCGGTCGGCGCTCCTACGACACGGTCCGGGTCAGCTACACTCGGCGGGCATGAAATCCGCACCCGTTCCCGACCTGTGCCTCGCCGTTAACCACCTGGCCGCCCTCGTCGGCAACACGCCCCTCGTCGAGATTCGCTACCGCTTCAACGGCCAGCCCCGCCGGCTCTACGCCAAGTACGAGTCGATGAACATGACGGACAGCGTCAAGGACCGGATGGCGCTGCACATCCTGCGCCGGGCGGCTGAGCGGGGCGAGCTGCGCCCGGGCGCGGTCATCGTCGAGGCGTCCAGCGGCAACACCGGAATTTCCTTCGCCGCGATTGGGCGGGCCCTGGGCCACCGTGTGCGGATCTACATGCCGGACTGGATGAGCCAGGAGCGGAACCTGGTGATGCACGGCCTGGGTGCCGACGTGGTACCGGTGTCCAAAGCCCAGGGCGGTTTTCTGGGCGCCATCCAGATGACCCAGGAGTACGCCGCCGAGAACGCCCGGGCGTTTCTCCCCAGGCAGTTCGCCAACCCGGACAACAGCGAGGCTCATGAACTCACCACCGGGCCGGAGATCCAGTCCCAGCTGCTTCAGCTCGGCCGGCAGGCGGATGCCTTTGTTGCCGGCGTCGGCACCGGCGGCACAGTCATGGGCGTGGGCCGGGCCCTGCGGAGCTCAGGCCGCACCGTGCGGGTGCACCCGCTGGAACCCGCGAACTCGCCAACGCTCCGCACGGGCAAGAAGGTTGGCAGTCACCGCATCCAGGGCATCAGCGACGAGTTCATACCAGAAATCCTCAAGCTCGCTGAACTGGACGCCATCGTGGATGTCTGGGACGGCGATGCAATTCTCATGGCCCAGTCCCTGGGCCACCGGCTGGGACTGGCGGTGGGTATCTCCGCTGGCGCCAACGTCATCGGGGCCATGAAGCTGGTCGAGGAACTGGGTCCTGAGGCTACCGTCGTCACGGTGCTCTGCGACTCGAACCGGAAGTACCTGTCCACGGCCCTCCCCCAGGCGGAGCCGCCCCAGGATGACTACGTCACACCGCAGGTTAAGCTTCAGTCCTTCATCAGCGTGCGCTAGGGAGTATCCGCGTGGGTCCGATCCGTTACATCTTTCCTGCCTTCGTCTTCGCCATGTGGGTGATCTGCGGCATCGGGATCGCCACTGGGCAATGGACCGGGATTCACTGGCTGCTGCTGGGCGTCGCGCACCTGGGCTGCGCCATCATTTTCGTGAACTTTGTTCAGGTGTTCGCCTACGGCTACGGCCTCAGCATGGTGCTGGCGAACGGGGCCGTGATGGCCTGGCAGCCCGCTCCTGCCGTACTGCTGATCGGCGGGCTGGGCGTGCTCTACGGCCTGCGGCTGACCTGGTTCGTCTACACCCGGGACCGGACCCAGGGCTATGCAGCGACCCGGGCGAAGGGTGACCGGGCCAACGCAGGCGTCCCGTTGCCCCTGCGCCTGTTCATGTGGGTGTCCTGCGGGTGGCTCATGGGTTTCCTGGCGATGCCGGCCTGGGTCGCCTCCGGCGCGCCCGGGCTGACCGCAGGCGTGCTGGCTGGCGGGGCGCTGATGCTGGCGGGCCTGGTGCTTGAAGCCACGGCCGACGCCCAGAAGCAGGCGGAGAAGACGGCCAGACCGGCCACCTTCGCCAGTACCGGCCTTTACGCCCGCCTGCGCCACCCCAACTACCTTGGGGAGAGCATCTTTCAGGTCGGACTGGTGGTTGCGGCTAGCGCGGCGGCCATCGCCGGCGGAATGGGTGGCTGGGCCATCGCCGCGGGCCTTGCCGGGCCGTTGTACATCGTCATTCTCATGTACTACGCCGCGAATGATCAGGATCGCCAGCAAAGCGAACGCTACGGCCAGGATGCCGCGTACCAGGCCTGGCGCCAGAAAAGCAGTTCACTGCTACCGGGGCTTTAGTCAATGATCGTCAACTGTGTCGCCTATCGTGCGGGCAAGAGCCTCGGCAACATTCCGGTTGACGACATCAGCGAGGTCCTCAAGGAGCCGGAGACCTTCGTGTGGCTGGGCCTGCACGAGCCCGACACCCAGTTGCTGCGCAAGGTGCAGGAGGAATTTTCGCTGCATGAGCTGGCTATCGAGGATGCCCTGCACGCTCACCAGCGCCCCAAGCTGGAAACCTACGCAGACTCCCTGTTCATCGTCGTGGAGACCGCACAACTGGTGAATGACGAAGTGCAGTTCGGCGAAACCCATCTGTTCGTGGGCAAGAACTTCCTCGTCACGATTCGGCACGGCTCCTCAGTGAGCTACGCGCCCGTCCGGCACAAATGCGAAACGGCGCCCCACCGCCTGGGTCTGGGGTCAGGCTATGCCCTGTATTCCGTCATCGATTTCATCGTGGACAACTACCAGCCGGTCGCTGAGCGACTGCTGGCCCGTTTCCAGGAGCTGGAACAGGAGATCTTCACAAAGTCCTTCGATCGCGCTTCCATCAACCGGCTCTACCGGCTCAAGGGAGAACTGATCAAGGTCCGGGACGCCGTCGGACCGGTCAACGACATCAGCAGCCAGCTGATCCGGTTTCATGAAGACATCGTGCGCAAGGAACTCCGGCCCTACTTCCGGGACATCGAGGACCACGTCAGCCGGATCATCAAAGGTACGGACACCATTCGCGAGATGCTCACCACTGCCATCCAGGTGTACCTGGCGCTGGTCACCGTGGGTCAGAACGAAGTGGTGAAGCGCCTGGCCGGCTGGGGCGCCATCCTGGCGATTCCCACGGTGATCTTCAGCATGTACGGCATGAACTTCAAACACATGCCGGAGCTCGGGGGGAAGTTTGCCTACCCGCTGGTCGTAGGGGCTACGGCGACGGCCTGTGTATTGCTGTACCGGCGGCTGGTGCGGTCAGGGTGGATCTGATTGTCCGCGGCGTCAGGCCAGCGGGCCAATACCTACCGCTGACCGGATAGCCGCCAGAAACGGCGTAGCCATCGCCCGGGCCCGCACGGCCCCTGCCTTCAGCACCTGCTCCACATGCCCCGGGTCTGCCATCAGCCGCTCGTACTCCGCTCTCGGCGCCGCCAGGTGAGCATCGAGATAGGCAAACAGCTCCTGCTTCAGGTCCCCCCACCCCGCGCCCGCCGCATAGCGCTCAGCCATGACCTTCGTCTCAGCGGGTGTTGCAAACGCCCGATAGGTCTCGAACAACGTCGAATCGGCAGTCTCCTTGGGCACGCCAGGCTCTACCGAGTTGGTCTTGATCTTCATGATCAGCTTGCGCAGCTGGGCTGCCGGCGCAAACAGCGGAATCGCGTTGCCATAGCTCTTGCTCATCTTCCGGCCGTCGAGCCCCGTGAGGATTGCCGTGTTCGCGCCGATGTCCGCTTCGGGAACCACGAACTGCTCGCCGTAGATGTGATTAAAGCGCTGGGCAATGTCCCGCGCCATTTCCACGTGCTGCTTCTGGTCCTTGCCCACCGGCACCCGGTGGGCCTTGAACATCAGGATGTCCGCAGCCATCAGGATCGGGTAGGAAAACAGCCCCATTGTGATGCCCTTGTCCTGGTCCACGTAGCCAGCGTGCTCGTTCGCATCGACGGCGGCCTTGTAGGCGTGGGAGCGGTTCATCAGCCCCTTGGCAGTCACGGTCGTCAGAATCCAGGTGAGTTCCGGAATCTCCGGCACATCCGACTGCCGGTAAAAAACCGAGCGGCTCGTGTCCAGCCCCAAGGCCAGCCAGGTCGCGGCGATTTCCAGGCTGGACTGGCGGATGGTGGCAGGATCCTGGTTCTTGATCAGCGCGTGGTAGTCGGCCAGGAAGTAGAAGGACTGGACGTCTTTGCGCTGACTGGCGGCAATGGCGGGTCGAATTGCCCCCACGTAGTTCCCCAGGTGGGGCGTGCCTGTGGTGGTGATCCCGGTGAGATGCGTTTCCATGGGGTCGGTAGTCTAAACTCACCGCATGCAAGCTGCCGCCAGACTATACCGCCCGCACATCGAGGTCCTCAGCACCCGGTACGACACCGCCCTGGACAGTACGGGCTTCGATGCCGTCCTGATCGGCGCCGGCGTCCCGGTCCTGGTTCACCGGGACGATCAGGATTATCCCTACCGGCCGGAGCCGCTCTTCCTCCAGTGGGCACCCCTGGCGGCCCATCCCGGCTCGGCCCTGCTGTATCGACCGGGACGTAAACCCCTGCTGCTGGTCCTGGAGCCCGACGACTTCTGGCACCAGCCGGCGCCGGTGCCTCCGGGGCCCTGGAGCAAAGCGCTGGAGGTGCGGGTAATCCGGCACCGGGACGACATCGCCAAGCACCTGCCAGCCGGGAAGACTCGCCTGGCCGTCCTTGGTGCCCCATTGCAGTGGCGGGGCATGGCCCTGCCGGGCAGGCTGAACCCGAAACCCCTGCTCACCCACCTGGACTACGAGCGGGCCTGCAAGACGCCCTGGGAAGTAGCCTGCATCCAGGTCGCCACCGCGCTGGGGCTGGCCGGCCACCGTGCGGTCCGTCAGGCCTTTGCAGCCGGCTGCAGCGAGTACGAAATGGGGCTGATTTTTCTGGCCGCCTGTGGCCAGACCGACGCGGAACTGCCCTACCCCGCCATCGTCGCCCAGAACCGTAACGCCGCCACCCTGCACTACCAGCATCGGGACCGGCAACGACTCCCGCCCCGGGAGCGTCACAGCCTCCTGCTGGATGCAGGGTGCACCCACAGGGGCTATGCCTCGGACATCACCCGCACCCATGCGGCCCGGCCCGGTGAATTTGCGGGCATGGTCCGGGACATGGACCGGGCCCAGCAGCGCCTGTGCGGGCTCGTCCGTCCGGGCGTGGCCTTTCCGGAACTGCAGCTCGCCGCGCAGCAGGAAATCGCCGGACTGCTGGCCCGGTGGGAGCTGGTGCGGATGACGCCCGAAGACATGGTCGCCCGGCGGGTGACTGACGCCTTCCTGCCCCACGGTCTCGGCCACCTGCTCGGTCTGCAGGTGCACGACGTTGGCGGTGGCCTGGCCAGCCGGCGGGGCGGTGAGCTCGCCAGGCCTGCACGCTTTCCCCGTCTGCGCCTCACCCGCCCACTGACCACCGGCATGGTCGTCACCATCGAGCCGGGTCTGTACTTCATCGATTCCCTGCTGGCGCGACTGCGCCGGAGCCCTGTCGCCAGGCGCGTGAACTGGGGCCGGGTTGCCGCTCTGCGCCGTTACGGCGGTATTCGTATCGAAGACAATGTGCTGGTCACCCCCGCCGGTCACCGTAACCTGACCCGGGAACTTGAATCTGCTGCTTGAGATGGCCGACCTGGTGAATTGCGCTAGTCCCCTGCCTCTTTCTCGCCTGATCGGCCTGCTCGTCACGCTGGCGCTGCTGGGCTGCGGTCCCGGCCAGCCAGCCGGGGGCCGGCAGCCCGCAGGTCCACCGGGGATGGCTGGGGGGCCACCTGGGGGCCTGGGCGGGAGCCCGGGCGGCGGCCCGCCGGCCAGCGTAATCACCAGCCGGGTCGTGGCCCAGTCTTACGTCGATCGGTTCACGGCCCTGGGGACGGCCCGGGCGAATGAGGCCATCGACGTCACCGCCCGCACCACCAGCATCGTGACCCGGATCAATTTCCGCGAAGGCCAGCGGGTGCGCACGGGGGATGTCCTGCTGGAACTGGACAACCGCCAGGAAAGTGCCGACAAGAGCCTCGCGGAAGCCCAGCTGCAGCAGGCCGAAAGTCAGTACCAGCGCAGCAGGGCCCTGGCAGCCACGCAGGTAGTGTCCGCAGCGGATCTTGACCAGCTCGAGGCCAACGTCCTGGTTGCCAGAGCCCAGGCACGGGGCGCCGATGCCCGGCTCGACCGGTTGGCGATCCGGGCGCCCTTCGCTGGCACGATCGGCCTGCGCAGGGTCAGCCTGGGGGATCTCGTGGGTCCGGACACGGTGATCACCACACTGGATGACACGAGCATCATCAAACTGGAGTTCGGCATCCCCGAAACCTTCGTTGGCGACCTGCGCACCGGCATGACGATCGTCGCGGACAGCGCGGTGTATCCGGGCCAGCGCTTCAAGGGCGCGGTGGTGTCCATAGACTCCCGTGTGGATGCAATCACCCGGGCGGTCACGGTGATTGCCACGGTGCCGAACAGCGAGGGACTCCTCAAGCCCGGCATGTTCATGACCGTCGGCCTGGAGAAGAAGCGGAATGATGTCCTGCTGATCCCCGAGGAGGCGCTGGTCCCCCGGGAAGGCCGGCAATACGTCTATATCGTGGTAAACGGCAAAGCACTGGAGCGGGAAGTCAGTCTGGGCGGCCGCGCTCCCGGCCTCGCGGAGATTCGCAGCGGTCTCGCGGCGGGTGACCAGGTGATCACCGAAGGGACGCAGCGCCTGCGCCCCGGCGCCGCCGTGCAGGTATCCCCCAGCACCTGAAGTTCGTATTTAGACGACCAAAGGAGCTCCAGCACGATGGTCCTTTCCGACATCTCCGTCCGCCGCCCGGTCTTTGCGGGCGTGCTCAGCCTGATCCTGGTGATCCTTGGATTGCTGGCAGCGACAGGGCTGCCGGTGCGGGAATTCCCCGACATCGATCCCCCGGTTGTGTCCATCGGCACGGTCTACCGGGGCGCCTCCGCCGAGATCATCGAACGACGGATTACCCAGCCGATCGAGGACGAAGTCTCGGGGATCGCCGGCATCCGCAAGCTGACGTCGACGAGCCAGGATGAGCGCTCCAGCATCACCCTGGAGTTCTCCCTGGACCGGGATCCGGATGGTGCCGCCAACGACGTACGGGAGCGGGTGTCCCGCATCCTGCAGCAACTGCCTGAGGATGCGGATACGCCCGAGGTCACCAAGCAGGATCAGGGCATGGACGCGACGCTCTACATCAGCGCCGAAAGCCAGACCCGCTCGCTGATGGAGCTCACGGACTTCGCGGAACGCAACCTGGTAGACCGGCTGTCGGTGATCGACGGTGTGGCTCAGGTCCGGCTGAGCGGCGCCCAGAAGCGGGCGATGCGGATCTGGCTTAACCGGGACGCCCTCGCTGCCCGGGGACTGACGGTCCAGGACGTGGAGGAGACCCTGCGCCGCGAAAACGTCCAGCTCCCAGCCGGGCGGATCGAATCACGGGAGCGGGAGTTCTCACTGCGCACGGAGACGGGGCTCGACACGCCGGAAGATTTCTCGGCACTGGTGGTCGGCCGCGGTCCGGACAACTACCTGATCCGCCTGGGCGAAGTGGCAGACGTGCAGATCGAGGCGGAGGATTCCCGCTTCTTCTCCCGCTCAAACCGGGTCTCGGGCGTCAGCCTGGGCATCGTGCCCCAGTCCAAGGCCAACATCCTGGCAGTCAATCGGGCGGTACTCCGGGAGGTCGAGGCCCTGCAAGGCAGCCTGCCAGTGGATATCCGGGTGGGGCCCAGCATCGACTTCTCGAAGTTTATTCAGGAATCAATGGTCGAAGTCGCCAAGGTGCTGGCCGAGTCTCTGCTGCTGGTTCTCATAGTGATCTTCGCCTTCGTCGGCAGCCTGCGCGCCACACTCATTCCCGCCGTGACGATCCCCGTCGCCATCATCTCGGCGTTCATCGCCATGGCGGCCCTCGACTTCACCATTAACACCCTGACGCTGCTCGGCTTTGTCCTCGCCATAGGCCTCGTCGTTGACGACGCCATCGTGGTTCTCGAAAACATCGTCCGGCAGATGGAGCTGGGCAAGCCCCCGATGCTGGCTGCCGTCGACGGGAGCCGGGAAATCAGCTTTGCCGTCATCGCGACCACCGTGGTACTGGTGGCGGTTTTTCTCCCCATCTCCTTCATGCCCGGGAATGTAGGCCGGCTGTTCGGGGAGTTCGGCATCGCCATTGCCGCGGCGATCGCGTTCTCCGGGCTCGTGGCCCTCACGCTGGTACCCATGCTCACGTCGAAGTTCTTCGCCAATGGCATTCATCGGGGCAGGCTTGCCGTGCGGCTCGATGGCTTCTTCAAGCGGGTAACAGAGGGGTACAGGGCGTCGCTGGCCCGCTTCGTCCAGCGGCCCGGGCTGGCGGTGGCAATTCTGCTGGCCACGGCGGCCGGCGGCGCCGGTCTTTTCAGCGTATTGCCCAGCGAATACGCGCCGGGTGAAGACCGGAACATGATGCTGATGATGATGCGGGCTCCGGAGGGCGCCACCCCGGGCTACATGGATCGCCAGGTGCAGTCCGTCGAGAGCGTCCTGATGCCCTACGTGGAGACGGGGGACATGAAGCGCATCGTCTCCCGGACCGGAATGTGGGGGAGCGGCGGCGACGTCAACACCGCCTTTATCTACATGCCCCTGGAATCCCGCAGCAGCCGCGAGCGGTCAGCCCAGGAACTGTCCGCCGAGATCCGGGACCAGGTATCCCAGCTGCCCGGCGCAATGGCCACCGTGTTCCTGCCGCCAAGCCTGTCCATCCGGTCGAGCGGCTCCGGTCTGGCTCTTGTGCTCAGCGGCAACAGCTATGAAGAGCTGACTGCCTGGCAGGACCAGATCATGGCAAAGGTCGCTGCCGATAATCCCCGCATTCTCGGCATGCGCTCGGACTTCTTCCCGACCAAGCCCAAAATCAAGATCAATATCGATCGGAATCGGGCCTTTGACCTGGGGGTCTCCCTGCAGACCATCGGCAGGACTCTGGAAACCATGCTGGGCTCCCGTATCGCCACGACCTTCGTGGATCGCGGCGAGGAGTACAACGTGGTACTTCAGGGTGTTGCCCGGGACCGGGCGACACCCTCTGACCTGGCAAACATCTACGTGCGCTCGGAACGCTCGGGCCAGCTGGTGCCGCTGGCCAATCTGGTGACACTGGAGGAAGTTGCCGGGCCGAAGGAACTGAAGCGCTTCAACCAGCTTCGCTCGGTGACGCTGACTGCCAGCCTGGCGCCCGGGTACTCGCTGGGTGAGGCCGTGAAGTACATGGAGAAGCTGATTGCGACCGATCTGCCAACGGCCGCCACCATTGGCTTCGACGGTGAAGCGCGGGAACTCAAGGAGTCGGGCAGCGCCGTATACCTGACTTTCGGCCTTGCACTGCTCATCGTCTTCCTGGTCCTGTCCGCCCAGTTCGAAAGCTTCCGGCACCCGCTGATCATCATGTTGACGGTGCCCCTGGCGCTCACCGGCGGCCTGGTAGGGCTCTGGCTGTTTGGCTCATCGATCAATGTCTACAGCCAGATCGGTGCGATCATGCTGATTGGACTCGCCGCCAAGAACGGCATCCTGATCGTTGAGTTTGCCAACCAGTTGCGTGACCGGGGCATCGGGTTTACCGAGGCCATCGTCTCTGCCGCTACCATCCGGCTGCGGCCCGTGGTCATGACGAGCCTCTGCACTGCCTTCGGCGCACTGCCACTGATTCTGGCGAGCGGTGCCGGTGCCGAATCCCGCCGTACGCTCGGTGCCACGATCTTCTTTGGCGTGACGATCTCGGTTTTCCTGACGCTCTACCTCATCCCGGCGATGTACGTACTCATCGCCCGGAAGACCCGGTCACCGGAGTATCTGGGTCGCCTGATCGACAAACTTAAACAGGACGCGACCAAGGCAGCCCCGGAGAACTAGGGACAAAAGCAAACGGCCCCGATGCAGTGCACCGGGGCCGTTTGTTTCTGGCCGCCTGAGCGGCTTGCTCAGGCGGCCACAGGCCTGGTCGTCAGGCCTGGCCGTCAGGCCCTCTTACTTGTCGCAGTCCGTCCGCTTGGCAACCACACGCCGGTTCTGGGCGCGGCCCTCAGCGGTCTTGTTGTCGCCAACCGGATCGCTCTCGCCGCGGCCAACCACCTGCATCCGGTCGCTCGCAATGCCCTTGGTCACCAGGTAATCAGCGGCCGAATTGGCACGGCGCTCGGAAAGACCGAGGTTGTAGGCGTCGGTTCCGGTGCTGTCGGTGTAGCCCTCAACGGTGCCGGAGATGAACTTGAGGCGGGTCAGATTCTCCGCCATCTCGTCCAGGACCAGCTTG
>SHZI01000038.1 GCA_009692345.1 Gammaproteobacteria bacterium
GCCGGGTCCATCGGGCGGACCGATTTTCCCCGGGGCGATCACGCCACGCTGGTCCACTCGATCACGAGCAACCTCTGGCCGCTGGGCAACGACGTCACCTTCGTGCCGGGACACGGCCCCACCTCCACCTTCGGGCAGGAACGGGCGACTAATCCTTTGGTCGGGGACCGGGTGCTGCAGGCAGGCTAGTCGACGACCGGCCTGTCACCAGAGCGGTCAGCGCGCCGAACCCTGCCAGGATGAGCAGCACGGGCACGACAGAACCCAGCACCGGCACGTCCTGCGCCAGCAGGAGTGCACCGACCACGAGCAGCAGCAGGACGAGGGTGAGCCACCCGCCAGACCCTGCTGCAAACCGGCCCCGCAGCGACTGCACGACGATCAGGAGGCCAAGCAGCCCGGCAAGCAGCACGCCAAACACATAGCCGGCAAACACAATCAGTCCCAGCAGCCAGCCGAGTACGGTCACGAACAGGACGAACGCGATCACCGGGGTGAGGACGAGGGACGCCGCGCCCAGCAGGAGGGTCCGGCCGGGCGCCGCCCTGAAGACCCCGGCGGAGCGGGCTACCAGTTGTGGCGCAAACCACAGCAGGGCCAGCGCGGCAGCGACGACGGCACTGCCCAGAGCCCAGCCGGCGGCCCCGGGATCGGCCGACTCATCAACGAGGCTCTCCACTCCCGGGCCACCGGCGGCCCGGACCTCGCCCAGAATCTGCGCGTCCCCGGCAATCGTCGGTGGCTGACTGCTGCGCCAGATGAGATCGCCGCCAATGACCGCGCCCGGTTCAAGGCGGATCTCCCGCGCCGTGATCTCCACGTTGCCGGCCACCTGGCCGGAAATGATGGCGGTGCCCGCGAGCACCCGCAGGTCCGAGCCGATCTGCCCTGCCAGCTCTGCAGTACCCGCCGCTATCCAGGTTTGACCACCAATGGCACTTTCCGGTCCGAGGCTGACCATGCCGCCGGTAATGGCTGCCTGGTCGGTGACGAAGCCCGTGACCTGCACATTGCCACCTGCGGCACGGAGGTCGTCCCCCACGCCGCCACCCAGGTCGATCTGGCCGCCCAGCAGCAGGACATCGCCCGCGACATCACCCGAGATTGCCGCGCTGCCGGCCGCCACCATGGCAGCACCGGCAATCGCGGCGTCGAGCCGCACTTCGCCCGCTGCGGCGTAAAGGTCGTCATCGATGGCCTCGGTCACCAGGACGGAGTTGGAGAACAGGGTCTTCGCCAGGCACGGACCACTGGCCGCCAGTCCGGTGGCCACCAGCAAAGCAAGCCCGTAGCCCCGCAGCAGGCTCGGCTTCGAGCTCATGAGGGTCGCCTCAGCTCGCTGGCCGCAGGTCACTGAGAGCGGCCGGCAGGGCAGCGAAGACCTGGGCGTACAGCCGCTGCTCCGTGCGGGTATCCTCCTCACTGATCCCGGCCATGTGCTCCCAGTCTTCCTGGCTGAACAGCCGGCCCGCGAGATCCGTGGTGCCGCCGTGATGGCCCATGTTGGTCACGATGTACTGGCTGTAGGCCCCGCCCACGGTCTCGAAGCTGGCCAGGGCAGCGGCGTCGGGGGCACCCACCAGGGCCTTCCTGGCCGCCGTCAGGGCCCGGAGGTGGTCCTGATTGCCGGCCAGCCGCTCGTCCAGCTCCCGCAGTGCCTGCTCGGAATTGGGGTCGAGGGCGCCGAGCTTCTCGCGAATCATGTTGCCCATCTTCACGTCCTGGGCATGCAACCGGCCCATGGCGGTCTCAATGTAGTCACCGATCGCGACGTAGAACGGGGCGAAGCTGCTGTCGCCCCCGGACTTACGGGCCACAGCAACGGTGAGTGTTTCCCGGACGGATCTGAGACGGCGCCGCTCACCGGCAACCTTTTCACGCAGCGTATTCATGGGTATCTCTGCCTCCTTAAGTTTTAAGTTCAGATCAGCCGTCTGCCGGGGCAGGCGGCGCCGGACTCACCAGTCCGGGCACCTGCCGCAGCAGATTATCGAGGGTCACCTTGCCCGTCGACTTGAAGGGCAGGCGGCCCAGCGCCTTCACATCCAGATCGACGTAGCCCTTCAGGGTGTAGTCCAGTTCTGTCGTGCCGGAGAGGCCGGACAGCAGAGCCATCGTGACCCGCATATCCACCTCTTTGGCTGCAAGGCCCGGCAGCAGGAAATTCTCCATCGGCGTGGCGGATGCTGCCTTGATGCCGGCGAGTTCCAGCGTGACCCGGCCGCCAACGACCTTCAGATCCTCGGTGTTGGGGTTCTCCAGCAGCAGCCTGCAGCGGAAGACCTGCCCGTCCCTGCCGAGGGCCTCGGGCGTCACCCCCTTGAGCGTTGCGGTGGGTGGCTCCAGATTGCGCTTGGTGAGCGCGCAGCTGCCCAGCACCAGCGCCACCCCTGCCAGGCCGGCGAGCAGCAGGCGGGAAGACCGGGAGGCCCTAGACATTCAGGGTCCCGAGCAGGCTGTCCGGATACCGCTCGCCCTGCACCAGGTCTTCGGGAAGTTCCCGTTCGATGGCGGCGAGTTGTTCCGGGGACAGACGGACGTCCACCGCCGCCGCGTTCTCGTCCAGGTAACGGCGCTTCTTGGTCCCGGGTATGGGCAGCACTCCCTCCCACTGGGCAAGCACCCAGGCCAGGGACAGCTGGGCCGGCGCGCAGCCCACCGTCCTGGCGAGGGCTGTGAGGCGCTGCGCGAACTGCAGGTTGCGGTCGAGGTTGTCGGCCTGGAAACGGGGAAACAGCCGCCGCGTGTCGTTCGCCGCCAGCTCAGACGCACTCCCGATGGTGCCGGTCAGGAAACCACGGCCGAGCGGGCTGCAGGCGACGAAGCCGATACCGAGCTCCCGGCACACCTCAAGGGCAGGGCGGCACGCGGTGCGCGTCCAGGGCGACAGCTCGCTCTGGAGGGCAGCTACCGGGTGGAGCGCATGGGCGCGGCGCAGAGTGGCCGGTGCAGCCTCCGATAAGCCGATGTAACGGATCTTGCCGGCGTTAACCAGATCAGCCATGGCGCCCATGGACTCGGTGATCGGCACCGCAGGGTCGATGCGATGCAGATAGAAGAGATCGATGTGGTCCACGCCGAGGCGCTGGAGGCTGGCGTCGCAGGAGGTGCGGATAGTCCGGGGGTGGTTGTCCGCACCGACGGCGCCGCTCGGCGTGCGCGCCAGCCCGCACTTCGTGGCCAGGAACACCTCTCGCCGACGCTTCCGGATGCATTCACCGACAAAGCGTTCGCTGGCCCCGTCCTGGTAGACGGCGGCGGTGTCTAGATGGTTGATGCCCAGATCCAGCGCGCGGTTCAGGGTCGCGGCTGCCTCCTTGTCATCCCGCGCGCCATACCAGCCGACCATGCCCATGCAGCCGAGGCCCAGAGCGGAGACGGCTTCGCCGGTTTTCCCGAGACTACGCAACTCCATCCCCCAGATGATACCTGCACCCAAAAGGTACCGGACCTTAGTTTTTTTAGTTGTTTAGTTATTGGCCACAATAACTAAACAACTAAAAAAACTAAGGTCCGGTACCTTTTGTGGAGAAGTAGCGGCTGAGCCGGAGCAGGCCCTCGGTATCGAGGGCGCAGTAGCGGGTCAGTTCAGCCGCAAGGACGGCCCGCCGTTCGGCCGTGGTTGCCGGCCGCCGGGCTTCGAACCAGGCCGCGCTGGCCGCGTTGCCATCCGGCAACTCGCCGGCGCTATAGCTGAGCTCCGGAGCGACCACGGGCAGGATCTTCTTCAGCGACCAGGAGCCCTGCATATCCGGGTGATAGAAATGCCGGCGGGTGATGGGATGGAGGTCCACGACCCGGGCACCGAGCAGCACCAGCCGCGCCTTCAGATCGGGATAGCGGGCGGCAAGGGCAGCGATCACCCGTTGCTCATAGCTCGTGTAAACCAGCACAGGGCCCGCCTCGTCGAGAGCCTCCAGCAGGGCCTCAGCACAGCCCCGGCTCGGGTCTGTGCCACTCAGGTCCAGAAAGCCCCGGTGCTCAGTCCGGCCATCCGCAGCAACAACGTGGCAGGAAAACTGGAAAGGCAGCGCCTCGTAGGGCCGCGTGCCCGCAAAAAGCGGGACGGCGGGCCCGATGGTTTCGAAGTCGAGAAAGTACCGCGGGTAGCTTAAGCCGCGGACGAAGTCGCCTGCTGCCGGGTCCCGCTGGGGAACACCGGACCGGGTCACCGCCTGGATACGCTGGTGATCGGCGCGGGTCAGCCGTTCGGCAGGCACGTCCCGCAGGTCCCGATAGCCCACCGCCACCAGACCGCCGAGGAACTCCCGGTCGCCGCCCAGGGACTGCACCGGGTAGTCCACCCCAGCGGGCCAGCAGTGCTGCATGAACGCGCACTCGTAGGGCGTCACACAGCGTTTCCCGGGAGCGACGACCGGCTCCTGCGCACCGGCGGCCGCAACCTGAGCGGCTGCCAGCCACTCGGGAACCCGGGCCTGCAGCGCCTTGACTTCGCTGGTGACGTCCTGCTCCACCAGCAGCCCCCGGTAGTCCCCGTTGCCCTGGTAGACGAACTGGTTGTCGATGTACGCCAGCGCCATGCGCCGGATTTCCAGACCGGCACCCCGGGCCACCCAGGCCTGGATTGCACAGTCGGTGAGGTGCTCGGCCTTCAGGCGGGTGGAGGACTTCACCTCGATCACCTGAACGCCCGCCGGATCCCGGAGCAGCACGTCGAGGCGGACCAGGATCCCCTGATGCTGGAAGGTGGCCTCATAGATCGGCCGGGTATCGGCGGGATCGGCCAGCAGCTGCGCCGTGCGCTCCACTGCGGCGGCCAGGCCGCCGTCGTACTCGAGCAGATGCCCTGCCCCATGCCGTGCACTGTAGAGTTCCTGCGCCAGCTCACCCACGGCATAGCCCTGGCTGAACACGGCCTGGGTACTGGCCGAGACCCGGGCGAGCGCCGGTTGATGGACTTCCAGCCACAACCGCCGCTCGCACTGGAGTGCCGCCATGACCCTGGATTTCGAGAGACGGGCCGTCATGCTTTATTGCCTCAGAAGCAACCTTAAGGAACGTGTCATGCCCACGGCCACGTCATCAGTATCACTCCCCCGGTTGTCCCGCGTGCTGCTCATCATCGGCAGTCTGTCCCTGCTCACCGCTACGCAACTCAGCGCCCTGGGCTTTCACGCCCTTAAAAATGTCCTCACGCCCGCCCAGCAGGCCTCCTGGCACTGGGCCACCGAGCTCCAGTTCTACCACTCCCTGGGCCTGATCCTGCTCGCCCTCCTGGCCCCCCGCCTCGGCAACTCCCCCCTGGTGGCCTGGGCTGGTGGCTTCATGGCCCTGGGGCTGGGGCTGTTCTCCGGCACGATCTATGTGAATTCCCTGGGCCTTGCCCCGGTGGGCCAGTTCGCGCCCCTGGGAGGCGGTTCCTTCATGCTGGCCTGGTTCCTCGTGGCCATCGCCGCATTCCGCACCCGGGCAGTAGCCCCCTGACATTCAAGCCACCGGAGTAAAAATCCATGCGCGTTACCCGTTCTCCCCTCACCGTCCTGAGTCGCCGCGGCCTGCTTCTGCTGACCGCCGGCCTGGCAGCGAGCCTGGTGCTCAGCGACAAGGTTGAACTGGTGCAGGGCGACACCGTCAGCGCCCAGACCACCATCACGCGGGCCGACGTCGCCCGGGTCTGCGTGGCGGCCCTGAAATACCCGGCAGCGCGTAACCGGACGTTTGAGATCAGTGCGCAGGCTGGTCCGCCGGTGACTGACTGGCGCACAAAGTTCGCCGCCCTAAAACCCGCCCCGTAGGAGCGCCTTAAGGCGCGATCCTCGACGGCGGGGTCAGTGTGAGTCGCGCTGAGTCGCGCCGGTTGGCGCTCCTGGAGGAGTTTCGCCCATATACCTCTCGATCGCCGCCCCGAAAAAGGCCTGGGGATCCGACGGTTCCACCCCCTCTATGCCTTCCCGATGGCCAATGTAGGTTTTGGCCCGGGTGAACGCCTCCCGCAATGAATTCGCCCCCGGGAGCGCATCCCGAAAGAAGGCTTCGCCAAAGTACGTGAGGTCCCTGTCGTCACTGCACCCAAACGATGTCCGGTCGGCAGCCGCCGCCGTGAGGATGACTGAATAGTCATCCTTCAAAGCATCGATAAAGCCGCCAGCAAAGCACGCGGAGATCACCACAACCTTCCAGCGAATCCCCGCGTCGTGAATCGCGTCAGCCAGTTCTGCACCGTCGAGTTGTCGGAGGGGCAGCTCACCGTTCTCGACGACAACCTCTGCACCCTCCTCCCCGTGGGATGACACGACCAGGAACAGGATGTCCTCACTCCGATCCATCCTCTTCCCCACTTCCAGCAACGTGCGGCGCAGACCGGCTGCCGTTGCGAGGGGAAATGCATTCAGGTCTCGCTGGTCATTGACCAGGCGCACGCTACGGTTCACGGAGCCGTACTTCGTGCCGATCACCTGCGCTGCCAGCGCGATTTCCTCAGCAAATACCTTCTGCTCCCCGTAGCCGGCGAAGCCCACGAAAAACGCATTCGCCTGACCAGGTTCCCGGGCGGCAAGCTGCCCGACCGCGCGCTGAATCCGTTCGGGCTGCTCGAACAGGAGCTGTTCGCCCTCTTGCCCAAATACCGTGTAGCCAGCGCTTTCTTCCGTGTCCCCGGCATACCAGACGGCTGGCCGGACATACAGGGCCTCACTCACCCAGCCAAAGCCAACCGCAGCCATGAGACTCAGCCACACCGCCGGCAACTGCTGTTGGCCCGTACTGCGCCGCAAACCCCAGACCAGGACACCGCCGCCGATCAGCAGCAGCAACGCCAGGACCCACTTGTGGAGATTTCCGGGTGGCGCCACTGATACGCCCCACAGCAGGACGACTGCCAGTGGGGCACACGCAGAAACCAGGAAGAGGCTTTCCCGGTAGGTCGCCCGGGGGGCAGAACAACGCGAGGCGACCCAGGCAATCAGCAGGACGCCCACCAGATACCAGGCCACGCCGCTGGCGCCGTAGAGATACAACTGGGGATTCACCCCGGCCTGCTGGTAGTCCCCAAGCGCCCACAGGCCAATGCTCAGTGCGAGCAAGCCGGCAATCGCCCAGTCGCTGGTAACGAGGGGCCTGATTTGCAGCGTCATGGGTTCGGCCTGCACCTGAAGTCCTGCTAAACCACGGGTGGGTGGCTTGGCGGGCAATATAGCCCAACACGTCAGAGGTTCCCGGGGCTCGGGAATCCCTTGTGATGCAATAGGTCAGCGACGTCTCGAGTCTGTCGACTGGCGCCTCATCGGTGGCGGGCACGGCATTCACTGGGAGGCTCTCGACGAAGACCTCAGCGTAGAGGGCCTGCTGGCCGGAATTCCCTCGGGGGAAAGCGAGGCGTCACTGGCCCGGTGGCTGAAGGAGCGGGAGCAACGGGGCGTGCCAACGTACTTCGTAGGCGGGACGGCGCAGTGGGGTCGCGGGGGCACCCGCTCCTACGGGAGGTCTGTCCGCCGCCACTCGCCGTCCTGCCAGTTGATCTCCCAGGCGGGCCAGTAGGTGTCGTCCAGCTTCAGGGTCAGGACTTCCGGCTGCTTGTTCCAGGTCATGGTGGTCAGACGCACCGCGTCCCGGTTGCGCTTGGAGCGCACGACGTCGATAAATTCATCCAGGTTCGCGACGGGCGTGCTGTCCACCTGGGTGATGCGCCGGCCGGCATACAGTCCATAGCGGGCGGCGGGCGAGCCGAAGGCGAAATAGGACACGTACACGCCCGTGGACTCCACGCCCCGCTGGGCGGCCATGTCCCGATAGGGCGCCTGTAGCAGTGCGCCCGCCCACATCACGGCGCGGCGCACGCCGGCGCCATCCAGGACCACCGTTGCCACATCAAGCAGGCGGACCTGTCCGTCCCGGAACACCTCGACGACCACCGCGGGCTTCTGGGCCCGCTCTTCCACCTCGCGAAAGCGCGTGGCCGGTTCGCCGTCGATCGTCAGCAGCAGGTCGCCCGGCTGAAAGGCGCCGGCAGCGGGCGTCCCAGCCACGGTTCGTGCCACGCTCAGCAGGCGCCGGCGCTCCGGGTCGTGATCACCGATCCGCTGGACCCAGTCCGCGGGCAGGCCCAGCCGCCGCGCGGCCGCCAGGGGTATCGGCGTCCACTCAACCTCGATGGAACGCAATTCCCGGCCCGTCGCGACGAGGTCCACGAGTTCGCGCACATACTCGACGGGCAGGCCGCGGCTTTCCTGGGCGAGCTCGCCCGTACCCTGCCAGGCGAAGCTGGCCCAGAGGGCGGCCACCTCGCCTTTTGCGTTCACGACCACACCGTCCAGATCCCGGGGGCCACTGACGAGGTTAAGGGTCTCCAGATTCGATTCCCGGAAACGCATCGTCCGGGACAACGGGTAGGACACCGGTTCAAAGGACGAGAAGACAGCGGCCTGGGACGCCAGGGTTTCGCCTTTACGCAGGCCCGCCACCCACAACTCGTCGCCCGGTTTGGGAACCTTGGTGGCAAAGCGCGCCGCGGTGACCGTCGAGCCGGCAATCAGCGCCGGATCGTAAGTCACGAGGGCGAGATTGTGGAGCGGGTGGAGATACGCCACGCGGCCCGGGATCTCCAGCGAGCCGCCGAAGGTCAGGCGCACATCGCCGATGGCCTCGGGAATCGTATTGCGATCCACCACCACGTAGCCCCGCTCGGCATCGACCACCAGGCCCGTGCCGTAGTAGTGCTGCTCGGACACGCCAGAAACGATGTAGGGCATGTCGAAGTTGACCAGCACGAGGGAGGGCGCGATCTTGCGCAGGCGCGCGTCGGGCTGCTCGACGAAGCGGGCCACGCCCCCTTCCGGCCCGGGCGACTCAGGTCCCGGTGCCAGGGTCCGGCAGGGCCACTCCCCAAGCCGGTCGTCCCGGCGGCAGCGCACCGCCGGAAACCAGCGCCGGTCCATGCGCACCACCCGGACCTTGCTGGATCCAGGCTCGTCCAGGTTAATGCAGCGCACGGTGAAGCGCTGCTGATCCGCCTTGCCCGCCAGGAGGCGCTCCAGGTCGTCCAGCTGTCCCACGGGCTCCCCGTCGATGCCGACGATCACGCTGCCCCGGGGGATGCCGGCGGCTGCAAACACGAAACCCGGGTTGGCGATGAACAGGCCTTCGGGAGCCCGATTGAAATGGCGCGCCTGCTGATAGGACAGGTTGTTGACCACCGCATCGCCGAACTGCAGGTACTCGTCCGGGCTGACCTGATACAGGTCCCCAACCATCACGGTGAAGGCCAGTTCGCGCCCGCCCCGCTCCACGCCCAGGTTCACTGCCTGGCCCACGCGGTCATCCACAATGCCCTCCAGGGGCGCGAACTCGGTGAGGTACTGCCCGTTGACCCGCACGAGGATATCGCCCGCCTGGAGTTTGCCGTCGGCAGCACTGCCCGGCAGGACCTCGCCCACCACCAGCATGCCAATCCCGTCGGGAAATCTAGCCCGGACGGCCCGCTCGGTAGGCTCCCCCAGGCCCAGACGGCGCAACTCATCAAAAGCGGTGTAGCTGAAGATGGTGCCGATCGTCCCGCGAGTGACGGGCTCCCCTGCCTGCAGCAGCTTAAGCGCCCGCTGCACCCGATCGAGGGGCAGGAAAAAACTGGACGCTGCCTGGTTGCTGGCCCCCGCATTGAGGGCGATCACGCGCCCTTCGATATCGATGACCGGCGAACCGGACGAACCGCCGGACGTGGAAGACGCCGCCTGCAGGTAGAAGGTGTTGAAGTCGTTGTACTTCCCCCGCCCGTAGTCCGGCGCTTCCCGCCGCAGGCGGGCCAGGGTGCCGGAGAGAATGGACAGCTGCTCGCCATCGTCGTTGCCGATGACCCGGATTTCCCGGCCGATCTCCGCGCCGGCGGGGTACAGGGGCAAGGCTTTCGGCTTGATGTACTTGAGTGCTGCCGGGTCGTAGCGATAGAGACCGAAGTCATGGACGGGATCCCGATAGACAGGGATCAGTTCCACCTCTTCCTGATTGTTGAACAGGCCCTCCGCCCGCACGGGACCCGCGGTGACCACGTGACGATTGGTGAGAATGAGGCCACGTTCCGCGTCCACGACGAAGCCCGTGGCCTGGCTCGACTCGTTCCACTCCGTGTCGAAGGCCCGGGTGCCGTCCACCTGGATGGACACTACCGACGGGGCTATGCGCTCGAGGGTTTTGCGCCAGGCCGCCGGCTCCACGCCGTCGGCGCTGTGCGCGACGGGCCCGGGCAAGGAGAGCAGCACGAGCGCCAGCAGCAACTGCCCACTGGAGGACCGGCTATAGCCGCAGCTCATGCCCGAATGCCGACTGGAACTCCGTCGCGAGGGAAGCGGGTGTGAAGTGATGGTTCTGGGTGCCCTTGTGGGCGACCTTGAGGGCGCCGAGCAGGGACGCCAGGCGACCCGTATCGGCCCAGGGCAAGTTGCGGGTGATGCCGTGCAGAAGTCCGGCCCGATAGGCGTCACCACAGCCCGTTGGATCGAGAACGGCCCGGGGCTTAACGGGCGGAATCTCGAGCCGCTCGCCGCCGGCCCAGATGGTCGAACCCAGTGCGCCATGGGTCACGATCAGGGCTTTGACCTTGCCCGCCACCTCGTCCTCAGTCCAGCCCGTGCGGTCGGTGAGCAGGCGGGCTTCATAGTCATTCACCGCGACCCAGGTGGCCCGGTCAACGAAGTGCCGGAGGTCCAGGCCATCGAACATCGGCAGTCCCTGGCCGGGGTCGAAGATGAAAGGAATGCCGGCGTCATGCAGCTGCGCCGCGTGCTCCACCATGCCCTGGCGCCCGTCCGGCGACACGATGGCGACCGTAATACCAGCGTCCGACCGGGCTGACCCGACGGGGACCGTAATGCGATGGGCTTCATTCATGGCACCGGGATGAAACGCGGTGATCTGGTTGTCGTCCAGATCCGTGGTGATGTACGCCTGTGCCGTCAACATCTCGGGCACCTCGACGACGTGGGACAGGTTCACGCCCTGGCGGGTGAGCCAGGCCCGGTAGGGGCCGAAATCGCTACCCACCGTTGCCATGATGCGCGGGTCGCCGCCCAGCAGCCGGAGGTTGTACGCGACGTTGCCGGCACAGCCGCCAAACTCCCGGCGCAGTTCCGGAACCAGGAACGAGACATTCAGGATGTGAATCTGGTCTGGAAGGATGTGCTCCTTGAAGCGGCCGGGGAACACCATGATGTTGTCGTAGGCTATCGAGCCGCAGATCAGGGCAGACAAATGGACACTCCTAATGGGAGCCTGACGAGGGCCTAACGGGGGCTGACAGCCGGCGAGTCGGCACGACTCTGCCAGGTGAGGTCCAGCTGTTTGGCAGCCCGCACGTCGTCCAGGCGCCGGACAGGCAGGGTCCGCGGGGCGCTCTTCACCTCTGCGGCGTCCTTGAACGCCAGATCACGGATCTCGATGAGTGCCTGGGCAAAGGCGTCCAGCTCCTGCCGGGCTTCGCTCTCCGTTGGCTCAATCAGCAAACACTCGGGGACCAGCATCGGAAAGTAGGTGGTAGGGGCGTGAAAGCCCTTGTCGAGCAAGGCCTTCGCGAAATCCAGGGCTGAGACGCCGGTATCCCGCGTCACGTCCTTCAGGGAGATGATGAACTCGTGACTGGCGCGGCGCTGGGAGAACGCGGGGGTGAAGCCGGCGGCGGCCAGGCGCTTCATCAGGTAGTTGGCGTTCAGCGTCGCATAGCCGGAAACGCGGCGCATACCCTCGGCGCCTAGCAGGCGCATGTAGACGTAGGCCCGAAGCAGAACGCCGGCGTTACCCATGAAGCCGGAGAGCCGGCCGATGCTCTGGGGGCGCTCGGCTTCGGCCAGCCAGCGGTACGCATGGCCAGCAGCACCGTCCCGGCGACCAACGATCGGGATGGGCAGAAAGGGTTCAAGCCGATCGTTTACCGCCACGATGCCGGCCCCCGGTCCGCCGCCACCGTGGGGCGTGGAGAAAGTCTTGTGCAGGTTGATGTGCACAACGTCGAAGCCCATTGCGGCAGGCAGCGCCCGGCCGAGAATGGCGTTGAGGTTGGCGCCGTCGTAGTACAGCAAGCCACCCGCACCGTGCACGGCCTCGGCAATCTCGGCGATCTGCCGCTCGAAAACCCCCAGCGTGGAGGGATTCGTGAGCATCATGCCCGCCGTCCGCGGGCCGACCACCTGGCGCAGGGCAGCCAGGTCCACGTCGCCGTCGGGGCCCGTGGGAATCTCCACCACGTCGCAGCCGCACATCGTGGCAGTGGCCGGGTTCGTACCGTGGGCAGCATCGGGCACGATGATCTGGTCGCGGGCCGTGTCGCCCCGCGCCTGGTGATAGGCCCGGATCATCGCCACGCCGGAAAACTCACCCTGTGCTCCCGCCATGGGCGTGAGCGACACACCGGTCATCCCCGTGGCTGCCTTCAGCATTTCCTGGAGATCGAAGAGGCACTCGAGAAAGCCCTGGGCATGAGCCTCGGGTTCGAGCGGATGCCGATCGAGAAAGCCCGGCAGCATGGCCAGCTTGTTGGCCGCCCGGGGGTTGTACTTCATCGTGCAGGAACCCAGCGGGTAGAAGTGCGTATCGATCGAGAAGTTCAGCTGCGAAAGCCGCGTGAAGTGGCGCACCACCTGCAACTCCGACACTTCCGGAAGGGGCGGTGGCGTGCGCCGGATCAGCGCTGCCGGCAAGTCGTCCGTGCCGGCGGCCACGGCAGGCGCCTGGGACGGCGCACGGCGCCCGGGACGGCCCTGGTCGAAGATGAGGGGTTCACGCATCAGGCTGCAACCGCCACGCCCAGCACACCAGCCAGGGCCCGCCGATAAACGGCAATGTCTTCAGTGGTCCGGAGTTCTGTCGCACAGACCAGCAGGGCGGAACCCAGCTCAGGGAAATCGGCCGAGAGATCGTAGCCACCGAGAATGCCGGCGGCAGCGAGTTGCTGCAGCACTGGCGCAACCGGCCAGGGCAGAGTCAGCACGGCCTCGTGGAAGAAGGGCGCACTGGGCGCGGTGATGCCGCCAACGCTGGCCAGCGCCCTGACCAGCTCAAGTGTGTTGGCGTGGCACTGGGCAGCGACCCGCCGCAAGCCCTCGCTGCCCAGCAGGGACAGGTAGATGGTTGCCGCGGTCACCATCAGGCCCTGATTGGTGCAGATGTTCGAGGTAGCCTTGGAACGACGGATGTGCTGCTCGCGGGCCTGGAGCGTCAGCGTGAATCCCGGCCGACCGTCCACGTCCAGGGTGCCGCCGACCAGCCGGCCCGGCATCTGCCGGACCAGAGCCTTGCGGCAGGTGAGAAAACCGAAGTAGGGACCACCGGAGCTGAGCGGAATACCGAGGGGCTGGCCTTCACCGCAGGCGATGTCCGCACCCTTCTCCCCCCACTCCCCCGGCGGTCTCAGCAGGGCCAGTGCCGTGGGATTGCAGGCGGCGATGACCAGCATGCCCCGGGCATGGGCCCAGTTGGTGAGTTCATCGATGGGCTCAAAGCCGCCGAGGAAGTTCGGGTAAGGAATACAGATAGCGGCAAAGTCCTGGTCCCCCAGGTCGGCGAGTGCCTCCAGGTCGGTACGCCCTGCCGTGGCCGTCAGTTCAACGAGCTCAATGTTCTGGCCCGCCACCAGGGTGCGGGCTACTTTCAGCCAGACCGGGTTCATGTAACGGGGCACCGCGATCCGGCGCGCCCGCGCCTGGCGGGCACCCCGCACCGCCATCAGGCACGCCTCGGCAAAAGCCGTGGCTCCGTCGTAGAGCGACGCGTTGGAAACCTCAAGGCCGGTCAGCCCGGCCAGCATGGACTGGTATTCGTAGATGAGCTGCAACGTGCCCTGGCTGGCCTCCGCCTGGTAGGGCGTGTAGGCGCTGTAAAACTCACCCCGGGTAGCGATCTCCCAGACGGCGGCCGGAATGTGGTGCTCGTAGGCGCCGGCACCCAGAAAACAGAGCGTCGCCCGATTGCGGGCCGCACGCTCGCGCATAAGCCGGGTAACGGCGGCCTCGGACAGACCCACGGGGACTCCGGGCAGGCCGACCACCCGCAGCGCTGGCGGAATCTCATCGAACAGCTCATCGATGGTGCGGGCACCAATGGCGCCCAGCATGGCAGCAGTGTCGTCAGTGGTGTGGGGAATGAACGGCACGAACGTCCTGTCCTGAGGTTAGTCGGCAGCGTCGAGCAAGGTGGTGTAGGCCGAGGCGTCGAGCAGCCCGGTCAACTGGGAGTCAGATGCCTGCAGGCGCACGAGCCAGCCGGCGCCGTAGGGATCAGTGTTCACCAGCTCAGGCTCGGCGGTCAGGGCCGGGTTCACGGCGCGCACGGCGCCGGCGAGGGGCGCGTACACGTCCGAGGCCGCCTTGGTGGACTCGACAACCGCCATCGCATCGCCCGCCTTGAGGGCCCGACCGACCTCCGGCAATTCAACGTAGACCAACTCACCAAGCTGCTGCTGGGCGTGATCGGTGATGCCGATGACGACGGTCCCATCGTCTTCCCGGCGCACCCACTCGTGTTCTGCGGTGTACTGCAGCTGCTGCGGAACATTATTCATGCGGCTGGTCTCATGCGGTGGTCCCTGTTACTCGGCTAGTACGCGGCCGTTACGGACGAAGGGCGGGCGAACGATGCGGGCGGCCCGCAGCGCCGACCGAATCTCCACCTGACATAACCCAACCGCAGCTACCGGCACCCGGGCCAGAGCGATGGACCGTTCCATGGTGGGGGAAAATCCGCCGCTGGTAATCACACCCTCACCAGCCGGAGTGAGCACTCGCTGGCCGTGGCGCATGATACCGCGATCCTCCAGAAGCAGGCCGATTAACTTCTCAGATACGCCTGCTGTCTTCTGCAGTTCCAGCGCGGCGCGCCCGCGGAACTGCCGGTCGGCCGGCTCGAAGGCCACGGTCCAGGCGAGGGCCGAGGTGAGCGGGGAAGTGCCGGCATCCATATCCTGCCCGTAGAGGTTCAGGGCCGCCTCCAGACGCAGCGTGTCCCGCGCGCCAAGTCCGCAGCGCTGCGCCCCAGCAGCGGCCAGCGCCTGCCACAGCGCAAGGCCCGCCGGCTGCGGCAGGACCACCTCAAAACCGTCTTCACCGGTATACCCCGTCCGGGCCACGAACACGTCGTCCTGCAAGACGGCGCCAAAGGGCTGCAGCGCCAGCGCCGCAGCTCCGAGCCCAGCGGGCAGCAGGGGCGCCACCAGCTGGCGCGCGGCCGGCCCCTGGATGGCCAGCATCAGGAGATCGTCCCGATGCCGGAGGACGACATCGTCCCGGTCTGCAATACGCGCCAGCCAGGCGAGATCCTGCGCCCGGGTTGCGGCATTGACGATGAGCCGGTAGCGATCATCCCCGGTCCGGTAGGCGATGAGATCATCCACCACACCGCCAGCGTCATTGAGCATGCAGCTGTAGAGCCCCTGGCCGGGCTGCCGCAGCCGGGCAATGTCGTTGGCCAGCAGGCGCCGGAGAAATGCTGTGGCATCGGGGCCCATGACGTCGACGACCGTCATGTGGGAGACGTCAAAGTAGCCGCAGGCCTGGCGGACAGCATGGTGTTCTGCCAGCGCTGAGCCGTAGTGCAGCGGCATGTCCCAGCCCCCGAACTCGACGATGCGGGCCCCGGCGGCAACATGCTCGGCATAAAGCGGTGTCTGGTGTCCCATGGTTCTGTATCCGGTCAGTTCAGTGCTGGTGCGGCGGCGGCCAGCGTGTGCATGGCGTAGGCCACGCGTTCTTCCACAGGTGCGCCTGCCGCCTGGCGCTCCACCAGCGCCAGGCGGGAACGCAGTCCGCAGCGATTGGCAATCTGGATGTTGAGGCCCGGCCGGGCATTAAGCTCCAGCAGCATTGGCCCCTTGTCGCGATCAAGCACGATATCGACACCGAGATAGCCAAGCCCGGTCAGCTCGTAACAGCGGGCCGAGAATTCCAGCAGGTACAACCACTGGGGGAGCTGCAGGCCCGCAATGGCGGCACCAGTATCCGGGTGTTCCGTCACGGGGGAGTTGCCTATGACCCCGTGGGTGGTGCGGCCTGTGGCCAGATCCAGCCCCGCACCCACCGCGCCCTGGTGCAGATTCGCCTTGCCGTGGGAACGCCGCGTGGGCAGACGAACCATGGAGAGCACCGGGTAGCCACGAAACACGATGACCCGGATATCGGGGACGCCCCGAAAAGAGTGCTCGCTAAAGGTGGCATCGAATTTCACACAGTACTCAACGAGCGCCACGTCCCGGTGGCCGCCAAGACTGTACTGTCCGCTGATGATGTTCGACAGGTGATGTTCGATGTCGTCCTCACCCAGGATCGAACCGTCGACCAGGCGGTACACGTTCCGCTCCTTGACCCGCGCCGAAACCACGAGAATACCGTCGCCGCCAGAGCCCTGCGCGGGCTTCACCACGAAATCCCGGTGCGCGGCAACCATCTTCGGCAGCTCCCGCACCTCCCGATGACTGTTGATCACACCATAGAGCTCAGGCACTGGGAGGCCCGCTGCCATGGCCAGGCGCTTGGTCGAGAGCTTGTCGTCCACCAGTGGATAGAGGCGCCGGGGGTTGTACCGCATGATGTACTCGCAGTTGCGCTCGTTTAGCCCGAGCACCCCGTTGGCCTGGAGCTTGCGGATCAGTGCCAGCATCAGCGCATGAGAGCAGCAAGAGACTTGAAGCGCACCAGCTCCAGGAGCCGATAGCCGCTGTAGCGGCCCAGCAGGAGGCAGATCGCAAGCACCCAGAGCAGCAGCTCCGGGAAGACGAAAAACAGATGCTTGAGCAGGTTAATGTCCATGACGCTGAAACAGATGGCCGCCACGATCAGGCTGCCAACGCCCTGCTGGATCGCCTCGGCCGGGCCGCGCTCTTCCCAGACTATGGACATGCGCTCGATAGTCATCGTGAGAATGACCATGGGGAAAAGGCCGACGGAAAGGCCCATATCCAGGCCGAGTTGATTGGCGACAATGCTGATCAGCGCCATCAGCATCACGACGATGATCAGCACGGAGGCCAGCCTCGGCACCAGGAGGAGGCGCAGGTTCTCCATGAAGAAGCGGAACAGCAGGCCGATACTGACCACCAGTGAGAACAGGATGACGCCGGCCAGAACCTGGGTCTCGCGGAAGGCCAGAGCAACCAGCACAGGCATGAAGGTGCCAAAGGTCGTGATCCCCACGATATTGCGCAGGATCACCACCGCCAGCGCCCCCAGCGGGATCATCAGCAGCACCGCATACACGGCCTGGGTCTGAATCGGCAAGGAAAAGAGCGAGAAGTCGGCAATCCGGGACTGCACGGTCTGGGCCCGGCGCTCCGCGACCAGCACGGGATCGGCCTCGTTCCGTTGCACCGAGAACCGGATTTCCGTCTCGCCGCCACCGTCGAGGGTGTACAGGGACTCCTCACCTCGCCACCAGGTGAGAAATTTCTCCGGCAGCCCCTGGGCTCCGGTGGCGGGGTCGAAGTACAGCCAGCGATCGCCGTCATGAACTTCCAGCCAGGGCACCACCCGCGCCTGCCGCTCCCGGTCCACCAGGCTGATGCCGCGCATGAGCCGCGCGGGAATCTGGGCCGCCGCCAGTACCGTTACCGCCGCCCGGGCGCGGGAGGTCGGATCGGACTCTCCGGCGAGGAGCAGTCCGACGTTCTGGTCCCCGCCCGAATCCGCGAGGCGTTTGAGCAACTCGACCGTAAAGGATGCGGGGTCCGCCGACTGGTCCCGCACCTGGGCCACCAGCTGCTGCAGGGCCGTATCCAGCGGCTCACTAAGCACGGGCAATGGCGGGAATGGCGGCGTGGTGTCGTTCTCGAACTGGGTCGGGTCCTTGTAGACCACTGCCCGGTAGTAAAGGGTCTGCGGGCCCTTGGCCCGGCGGATGGCCCATTGGACCTGCCGCCCACCCGTCACGTACCGCGTCGTGAAGCCGAAACCCCGGGACACGAAGTTCTCATCAAGGATCGCAAAGCCCGGCGTGAGCCCCGGGATATGCAGCGTGGCCTTGACCGGCATCGACTTTTCGCCGGCGTCAAACTGGATGGTGGCCTCGACGGTCCAGATACTCGTCTCTTCCTCGGGCAACAGCGGATAGCCAAGTTCCCGCCATTTGTAGAGGAACAGGGCACCGCCGATCAGGAAGAGCGCCAGCGCAAAGACCCAGACCTTATAGCCTTGCATGGAGCTCCCGATTTCTGTGCAGGCCCGTCGCCTGGTCTGCCAGGAGACCTTTGATGAGTGGCAGGCGGTCGATGACCCCCAGGCCCGCGGCGGCAAGGCGAGTCAGCAGGCTGGAGTCGCTGGTGAACACGCGGTGCAGTCCTTCCATCGCCGCCAGGGTCAGAAGATTCTCTCCCTTACGCCGCCGCTCGTAGCGGCGCAGAACAAGGGCGTCGCCCGGGTCTGCCAGGCGAGTGGCCAGCAGGTGCGCTGCCAGGGTCTCCGCCAGGGCTGCTGCATCGAGCAGGCCCAGATTGATACCCTGCCCGGCCAGAGGATGAATCTGGTGGGCAGCATCGCCAATCAGTGCAAAGCGGCTGCCAGTGTAACGATGGGTATGGCGCGCAGCCAGCGGCACGGCATGCCTCCGCGCCGTTGCCCGCAGGTTTCCCAGTACGTTGCCCGTCGCGACGGTGAGGCGCGCTGCGAACTCGTCGTCCGCCAGGGCTGCGCGCTCCCGGGCGTCGGCGGCAGGGCACGACCACACGACCGAAGAGCGTCCGTCTGCCAGCGGCAGCAGAGCCACTGGGCCACTGGGCGTAAAACACTGCCAGGCTGTGCGCCCGTGGGGCCGCTCGCTGCTGACATGGGTAACCAGCGCCGACTGCGCGTAGTCATGTCCCGTGGACGGCAACTGCAGCTGCTCCCGAACCCAGGAGTCGGACCCGTCGGCACCCACCAGCAGTCTGGTCCGGAGGAGAGCCCCGCCAGTCAGCTCCACGACCATGGCCGAAGCTTCCCGGCGCAATCCAGCCGGTGGGGAGTCGGTCAGCAGCGTGACTGATGGGGCGGCCGACTCCGCGAGGCTGGTCCAGAGACCCAGCCGCAGCCAGTCATGCTCAACAATATGACCAAGCTCCGGCGCGCCGCTGTCCGCGGCATCGAAGCCGATGCTGCCGCTACCGAAGGGCGTGCTCCCTGCCTGCCAGACGCGCATGCGCTCGTAGGCGGCCCTGCGGCCCGGGGGTAACACCTGCCAGGCGCCGGCCGCCTCAAGAATCCCGCGCCCCGCCGGAGCAATCGCCACGACCCGCAGGTCAGTGTCTGCGTCGGCAGCGAGTGGCCGGGGCGACTGGGCCTCGAGAACGCCGATACGCAGCCTGGGACGGTGGTTGGGCCGGTGGTTGGCCAGAAGGCTGCTGAGCAGGCTCGCGCAGACCAGCCCGGTAACCCCGCCACCGACGATCAGCACATCGAAGTCATGCTGAATCACAGCGGCAAACCCCGGGCCAGTCGGGTCCGCCGGCCGGCAAGGCCCATGGTCTCCCGGGCCAGCAGCCGCTTGGCACCGGGAACGGTATCGAACAGGAGGAGCCCAAGGCCGCGCAACGGTCCGAGGCTGGTCTGGTCAAACAGGCGAACCAGGCCGTCGGTGAAGGCCACCACCTTGCGCTGATCCGGCCGGCGCCAGGTCGCATACCGCTCGAGCAGCGCGGCGGCGCCAGGATCCGGCTGAGCACCGGCCTGCCGTGAGTCCTCGGCCAGGAGTTCGGCCAGGGCAGCAGCGTCGCGCAAGCCCAGGTTGTAACCCTGGCCGGCCACCGGGTGGAGGCCATGTGCGGCATTCCCGACCACAGCCACGCGGTGCCCCGTCACCGCCTCCGCCTCGACGAGCTCCAGCGGATAGCAGCTGCGGGCACCGACCTTGCGAAACCGCCCGAGACGAAAGCCAAACTCCCTCTGCAGCAGCTCGAGGAAGGCGGGGTCGGGCAGCGCAGACACCGCCTCGGCAAGCGCTGCCCGGCGCGTCAGCACGAAGACATAGCGGCCCTCTCCTGCCGGCAGCAGGGCGAGCGGGCCGTCGGGCGTGAAGCGCTCGTAGGCCGTGGTGCCCTGGCCAGCGACTAGGCCAGCGACTGGCCCATCCACGGCCACATTGCCGACGATGGCTGTCTGTTCGTAGGGTCTGGTCCGGGCCGCGATGCCCAGCGCATCCCGCAGTGTCGAGCGGGCACCGTCGGCTACCACGAGCAGTCGCGTGCGCACGGTGGCAGCGAGACCGGCCTGATCAATATGGACGTCGAGCCCGTCCGGTGCTCCTGCGGCACTGGCAGCCCTGGCCGGCGTGAGAACGGTGACATTGCTGTGAGCGCCGAGGTCCCGCCACAGGGCGGCGCCGAGCAGCCGGTTCTCGACGACGTAGCCAAGGGCCTCGCCCCCTTCCTCGTCGGCATCGATCACCGTCGTGCCCAGCCGCCCGCGCTCCGAGACATGAATCCGGCGGATTGGTGCCGCGTGTTCAGCAATCTGGGGCCAGATCCCGAGTGTGCCGAGGATGTGCTGGCTGCTGCGCGACAGGGCGGTGGTCCGGGCGTCGAAACTCTGCTGCCCCGGACTGCCTGCCGGGATGGCCTCGACGAGGGTTACCCGCAGCGACAGGCGGGCCAGCGCCACCGCGAGACTGGCGCCGACCATGCCACCACCGGCAATCAGCACGTCGCAACTGGCAGGCACAGGGTCGCCCGGGCCCTTCATTGGGCAGACGCGCCGATCATGGCTTCAAGGACGTCGGGGTCCCGCGGCAGATCCCTGGTGAGCACATCGGAACCGTCCCGGGTAACCAGCACGTCGTCCTCGATGCGCACGCCAATGTTCCACCACCGTTTCGGCACACCCCGGCTGCCCGGCGGGATATAGACCCCGGGTTCAACCGTCAGCGCCATGCCCGGCTCCAGGATGCGCCACTGGTCCGCGATCTTGTAGTCGCCCACGTCGTGCACGTCCATCCCCAGCCAGTGCCCGGTGCGGTGCATAAAGAACTTCTGATAGGCCCGGGTGCGGATCAGCGAGGCGACGGCGCCCTCAAGCAGCCCGATCCTCTTCAGCCCCTTGGTAACAGCGCGCACCGCTGCCTCGTGAGGCTCACTCCAGGAATTGCCAGGAACCACGGCGGCGAGGGCCGCTTCGTGGGCATCGAGAACCACTTCATAGATCGCCCGCTGCTCCGGCGTAAAGCGGCCGTTCACCGGATAAGTGCGGGTCACATCGGAGGCGTAGTAGTCAAACTCGCACCCGGCATCCACCAGCAGCAGGTCCCCGTCCTCCATCCGCCGGTTGTTCTCGTGATAGTGCAGGATGCAGCTGTTCGGCCCGGACCCGACGATCGGCAGGTAGGACGGTTGCGCGCCGTGAGTGCGAAACTCGTGAATGAACTCGGCTTCGATCTGGTACTCGAAAAGCCCCGGACGACACATGCTCATCGCCCGCCGGTGGGCCTGAACCGCGATCCGCGCGGACCGGCGCATCGTGCCGATCTCTTCCCGGCTCTTGTAGAGGCGCAGGTCGTGCAGGAAGTGATCGAGGGAGATGAACTCGTCCGGCGTGTGGACCCCGGCACGGCTATGCGTGCGGAGACGGGACACCCAGCTGATCACCCTCTGGTCAAAATCCGGCTGCGCGCCCATGGTGTAAAATACCCGGTCGCACCTGCCCACCAGCTTCGGCAGCCATTCCTCAACGGCACCGATCGGGTAAGCGGCATCCGCCCCGTAGTGCGTGACTGCATTCTCCGGACCTACCCGGGTCCCATCCCAGGTTTCCTTCTCCCGGTCCCGCTCCCGGCAGAACAGCAGGTACTCCCCTTCCGGTCGTCCCGGCACCAGCACCACCACGGCATCGGGCTCGGCAAAGCCCGTCAGATAGTAGAAATCACTGTCCTGGCGATACGGGTAAAGGATGTCCCGGCTGCGCAACCGGGGCTGGGCAGCGGGCAGGATCGCGATGGCACCCTTGCCCATCATGCGCATCAGCTGCCGGCGGCGGCGGAGGAATTCCTCAGTGTTCATGGGGGGCTTCAATGTCTGCTCGCGGCCTGCTCGCGCTGGCGGACGGCGGCCAGCTCCTCGTAGACCAGCTGCACGCTCACGCGGACGTATTCAACCAGCTCCGTGTAGGCGGCCTCGCCCTCCGCATCGGCTTCGTCAGGCCCAACCGCCACCTGGGCCATCTCGGCGAAATCACTGACGATCTCGGCGGTATTGCCGCTGCGAATCTCATCCTCAGCGGCGCTGGTCCGCGCGGCGACAAACAGCCCGTGGTTAAAGCCCTGGCACCACTGCGCCAGGGCGTCTACGCGCTGCATAAGGGCCTCTGCATCGTCCGGAAGCAGGGGCTGAAAGGTCATCTGGACATCTTCCAGGGCCCCGCGGGTGTTCGCAGCCAGGGACTTGAGAAGGTTGGTCGCCTGCTCGGTGACAGTCAGGTTCCCCGGGCTCTCCGGGAGGGCGTCGGCCAGCCACGCGGCCTCAGCGCCTGGGCCCAGGCCACACAGCAGCCCGCAGAGGCTCCCGTGGGCTTCGGCGGCGTCGTGGCCAGCCTCGGCACGCCGGAGTGCCTGGTCGATCTGGTCAAAGCCGGGGAATTCGCTGGTCGTCGGGGCTTCTAACATCTTCTGGGACCGGTGTTAATCCTGACTCTGTACCTGGCACCGCGGGGTGCCGCTCTGCATTTGACCCTGGCCGTGGGCTAACACTATATTGACTTCATGGCGGACTCATTGGAAAAGACTTTTACACGGGAACTCGAGCGCCTCGAACGCCGGCTGGACGAACTTGTGGTGATCACGAGCCAGCTGAAGGAAGAGAACCGTTCCCTCCACCAGCGGCAGGACAACCTGATTGCCGAGCGGGCCACGCTATTGCAGAAGAATGAACAGGTTCGGGCCCGGGTGGAGGCCATGATTGGGCGTCTCAAGGCCATGGAGCACGGTTCGTGACGGATCCCTACGCGCAGGTCAATATCAAGATCCTAGAGAAGGAATACCAGATCTCCTGCCCTGCCAGCGAGCGTGCCGCACTGCTGGATTCTGCCGAGATGCTGAACCGCAAGATGCGGGAAATCCGGGATACCGGCAAGGTCATCGGCCTGGACCGGATCGCGGTGATGGCTGCACTGAACATGGCCGACGAATTGCTGCGCTCGCGGAACCGGGGCGAGCACCTTGAAGGCGACGCCCGGCTGCGCCTGCAGGCTATGCGGGAACGCGTCGAGGGCGCGCTCCAGGCTGGCCGTCGGCTGGACCTCTGACTTCCGCCCCCTCGCAGGGGCCACCTGCGTCACATTTTTCTCACAGACCCGGCTTATACTTGTCCGAGGTCTCTCCTGCGGTGTTCGACAGCGGCTTGATAGGTCTCTCGACCCTTAATCGCGCTTTCGGGATCGCGTATTGTTGGCAGTTTGTGCATTACCGTTCAGGTTAATTCTGGGCGGGAAGCCTTCTCTGCCGCTTCTGGTCCCACCTGATGCTCTTGGTCTGTGAGCAGCAGGCCGCACCGGCACAGGCGGGAGAGACCGCCCTTCCAGCCCGGCCAGCGGCATGATGCGGAACCCCTTAAGCCACGCCCCCAGCGGCAGCCACGCCACAGGCGAGCATGGGGCCGATGCGGCTGAGAAAACCCGGCTCCGCCGAGAGATTCGCGCCCGGCGTCTGGCGCTGCCGGCCACAGCGGCCTGCGCTTCTGCCCGGTGCGCTATCCGTCGCCTCTGGGCGCTTCCGGCTCTCGCGCGTGCCCGGACCCTGGCCATCTACCTGCCAATCGGCGGCGAGCTTGATTGCACACCCCTCGCACTGGAAGCCTGGAATCGCGGTCGTTCGGTATTCCTGCCGGTGATCAGGGGCACCGCGCTCCGCTTCGCACCCTTCCATCCCGAGTCAGAACTCCGGCCCAATCACTTTGGCATCCCTGAGCCGGTGACCCCGGCGCGCCACCTGCGCACTGCACGACAACTCGACGTGATCGTGGCACCGCTTGTAGCGTTCGATGTTCAAGGTCATCGACTCGGCATGGGCGGTGGTTACTACGACCGGACGCTGGCGTTTCGCGGAGCACGTACACACGCACGACGGCCCAGTTTTATAGGTCTCGCGTTCGAGATGCAGAAGGTTTCTGCTCTGCCTGCCGGTGCGTGGGACATCGGACTTGATGCCGTGATCACGGAGACGGCCACCTATCGCTTCGCCTGAGTTGTCGCTTGCTCGCAACCGAAGTCAAGGAAGAAAACTCCCTCTTGCTGGAATTTTCCCAACTGTTGTATATACTCAGTCCCGTCTACCTCGACACGGAGACTAAAACTATGGCTACGAAGAAAGCTGCGAAGAAAGTAACGAAGAAGACCAAGAAGAAGGCTGCAAAGAAAAAGCGTTAGAGATGCGCGTCGGCGTGAGGCCCGAAAGGGTCTTACGCCGATCCTCTGAAAAGAGGAAACACGCGACGATCGGTGCCCGCCTCTGGCGGGCACTTTTTTTTGTGAGGTACCATCTGAGC
>SHZI01000001.1 GCA_009692345.1 Gammaproteobacteria bacterium
GCGAGGTAGGTCATAAGCCCTTTTTACAGCGGAAAAGTGAGCCCGCGCCAGCCGCACCCCGGCGCCCGGCATCACCGCTACCGCTGCTTCCTTCCGGACCTGACGGGGTTCACGGCTAGCCGCCGCGGGGGGACCAGCGCGGACCCGGCAACAGGGTATGCGGTGGCCTCTGTTTGGGCAAGTTGCTAACCTGACAGGCTTGCGGCCCCCAGGCCGCCAGCCAGCAAGGGTTGACGAACGCGTGAAACGCATGGCCAAAGTGCTTGCCCTGGTGGTTGCCGTTTTCGCCGCCCTCGGCCTGGCCTACTACAACCTGTTCCTTCCCCGGCAGCAGCCCGCTGCGAACATCAAAGTGGAGATCACGCCCGAGCGGGTCGAGCGCGGCCGCTACCTGGTGATCAACGTTCTCCAGTGCGTGGACTGTCATTCCGAGCGGGACTGGGGGCTGTATGGTGGCCCGCCGCAGGAGCCCGTCGGCGCCGGCCGCGCCTGCCTGACCCGGGACACCGAGGCCGCCGGCGTCAATGTGGGCCAGGAGAATTTTCCCGGCGTCCTGTGCATACGGAATATCACCCCGGACAACGACACGGGACTCGGGCGCTGGACTGACGGGGAAATCATCCGCGCCGTCCGGGAGGGCGTGGATCACCAGGGCAAAGGGCTCTTTCCGATCATGCCCTACTTTGTCTTCGCCAAGGTGGCGGACGCCGACATGGCAGCGGTGGTGGCCTACCTGCGCTCAATGCAGCCCGTACGTTCCGCCCAGACTCCCCAACGTCAGGTCGACTTCCCCCTGAACATGCTGATCCAGCTCTGGCCCAAACCGGTCAAGGGGCCGGTGGTTGCGCCGGAACCCTCGGACCGGATCGCCTACGGCCGTTATCTGGCCACCATTGCCCGCTGCGAGTTTTGCCACACGCCACGGCCCATGAACTCCATGGAAGGATTCCCCGGTCGGGAGTACGCGGGCGGGATGCCCTTCTTTCTGACCAGCGAACGCATCATGTACACCATGAACCTGACCCCCCACGAATCAGGTTTGGGCAACTGGACCCGAGAGCAGTTCATCCAGTTGTTCCGCGACCGGGCGGTCCCCCGCCCGGTATCCCTCAAGGAAAACACCCTGATGAACTGGAGCGCCTTCGCCGGGATGACCGACGAAGACCTGGGCGCCCTCTTCGACTTTTTCCGCTCGCTGCCGCCCGTCCCTTACCAGCAGGAACCGATCTGAGCAGAACTGCAGACGACTAAGGCGACCGCGTGTAGTGGAGGTAGCCGCTCCGGTGGGCGACCCGATCGTAGAGGGCCCGGGCCGTGGTGTTGGTCTCGTGCGTTAGCCAGTAGACGCGATCCGCGCCCCGGGCATCCGCTTCCCGATAGACCGCGGCGATCAGTGCCCCGCCCAGTCCGGTACCGCGCTTGCTCGCTGCCACATAGAGATCCTCTAGATAGCAGTGCTGGGTGAGGGACCAGGTGCCCCGGTGCAGAACGCAATGGGCGAAGCCCGCAATGACCCCGTGCAGCTCGGCAACCAGGCCGTACAGGGGCTCGGCAGGATCCAGGAGACGCCGCCAGGTAGTGGCCGTGACCTCCTCGGGCAGGACGGTTTTATAGAACGCCAGATAGCCCCGCCAGAGCGGCCGCCAACCGGCTTCGTCGCCAGCCTGCAGTGGCCGAATCAGAGCATCAGACATGGCACTAGCTCCTCAGGTTAACGGCTACCGGTCGCTCGTCGAGGACGCCCGGCACATCCATCCCCAGCATGATGATTGGCCGACTGGTCATGCGCCAGTGCTCCCAGCTGCAACACTCTATGGCTCACTGCCCAACTCCCGTTGCGGCGGTAGCAATACTGCTATTCTCTGCTTCTGTTTCGTTACCCCCATCAGGAGATCGTGATGTCTGAATCAGGTCTGGGCACGTTGCTTGGTATGGGCCTGGCAGCTGTGGTGCTGTGGTTCGCAGTGGGCGGCCTGATCACTGGCGCCCTGGCCCGCTGGTTGCTGCCCGGGCCAGACCCGATGAGCTGGCTGACCACGATTGCCTATGGGATTGGCGGGTCGCTGCTTGGCGGCTTCGCCGGGCGGCTGCTGGGCGTGCCGGAAGGACTCGGCTTCCTCATGGCCGTGGCGGGCGCCGCGGTGCTGATCTGGTTCTTCCGCCGGCGCAACGCCGGTCCCTGAGGCCTACTTCCGGACTGCTGGCCCCTGGCACTGCGCCAGCTGCTCCGGCGTCAGCTCGGCAGCAATACTGTCCCGGGTCGTTGCGGCCTTCTCCTGGCCTGCGGTGGCGGCAAGGTCGTACCAGCGATAGGCCTGAACGTAGTCCTGGGTAACTCCCTGACCAAGAGCGTAGGCAATGCCAAGGTTGAACTGGGCATCGGCATCTCCCTGCCCGGCCGCCGCCCGATACCACTTCAGGGCAGCCGGGAAGTCGGAGGGAACGCCGTCATCGCTGGAGTACAGCACGCCCAGATTGAACTGGGCCGGGGCAAAGCCCTGCTCCGCGGCCCGGGTGTACCACGTCAGGGCTGCCGGGTAATCCTGAGCGACCCCCCGGCCGTTGGCATAGAGGTAGCCCAGGTTGTACTGGGCGCGGGCGTCGCCCTGCTCAGCCAGCCCACGCCAGAGGTCCGCGGCAGTGGGGAAATCCCCGCGCCGGGCCGCCGCCAGACCCTCCTTGAAGGGATCCGGATTCATACCAGGGGAGATGCGCCGGAATCCCGGTAGTAAGGCGTCTCGCCAGTGGCATGGTCCGTGACATCGATGATCTCCGTGACCTCCGGCGCCACACCGCGCACCCGCCGTTCAAACCCCTGCCGCAGGGTTGCCTGGGATCCGGCACAACCCTGGCAGCCGCCACTCATGCGGATGTAGAGCCGGTAGTCCCGGACCTCCACCAGGGCGATGGAGCCGCTGTGGGCAGCCAGGGCGGGATTCACTTCCCGGTCCAGGAGCAGCTGCACCGCGCTGCTGATCTCAGCGGCGCTCCGCCCACCGGGGCCGGGCCCGGTCCGGGGGCGAAGCATGAGAGGGACGCCATTGAGCAACTGGCTCCGCAGCACAGCAGCAATCAGCGGCTTCAGCTCTGGCCAGCTGGTCTCCCGGGTCTTGCCGACCGCCACGACGCGATCCGCCACCAGCACATGGGCGACGCCCGACAGCTCGAACAGACGGGCGACGAGAGGCGAGTCAGCCGCTTGCTCCGGACTGGCAAAGAAGTGCTCGCCGTTCCGACTCAGGCTCTGGCTGACAATGAATTTGCAGACGTCCGGATCAGCCAGCGAAACTTCCGCCCGAATGGTGACCGGCGCCACGACCTGGACTCCGTCAGACATCCTCGGCCACCAGAGCGCCGCTCCGCTCACCGAGTGAACGCAGATGATCGAAGGAATAGAGCCCGGAATTATGCTCGTCGTTCCAGTCGATGCCGATGGCGTAGTTGCCAACACTGGCCAGTACGCGAGGGGTGACATCGGCCCTGACGGATTTCGGGTCCAGAAGCTTTCTCCCGCTCATTTCCTCTATGCATAGTGCACAGCGACAGGCAAGCCGCAGATCCCGGACATCGAAGCGGTCCTCGCGACCGTCCTCCCACAACACGGCGAGCGTGCGCAGGTCGTGCCGCCGCAGGCCTACGGGCCGGACACGGTTTCCCGCGGGCCGGGCCGCGCTCGCCACCCAGCCGGGTGCTCCCTCGTTGGAATCCCACCGCCAGGCAAAAGGCTTGAGCACCCCACCGCGCGCATTGTCCAGCTGCTCCTCCAGCTGCGCAGCCAGGGCCCCGTAGGCCCGGGCGGCAATGGACTCGGGTCTGGCAATGACGATGGGGCAGCCCTCATCCCCGCCGGTCACGATCTCCGCGTCGAGAGGTATCGCACCAAGGAACGGCACCTGCAGCTGCTGGCTCATGCGCTCACCGCCACCACGGCGAAAGACGTCCGTGGTCTCTCCGCAATGGCCACAGGTGAAACCGCTCATGTTCTCAATCACGCCCAGGATGGGCACATGGACCCGCTCAAACATGCGCAGCCCCCGGCGGGCAATCTTCAGACTGACGTCCTGGGGTGTCGTGACGATGACCGCCCCGGACAGCGGTACGCTCTGGGCCAGCGTAAGCTGGATGTCGCCAGTCCCCGGGGGCAGATCCAGCAACAGGAAGTCGAGCGGACCCCACTGGGTAGCGCCGATGAACATCTTGAGGTATTTGCTGACCATAGGGCCGCGGAGGACCGCCGGACTGTCGTCATCGGTGAGCATGGCCATCGACATGGTGCCGATGCCATACCGCTCCACAGGGAGCGCCTGCCCCCCCGGGGTCATCGCTGGGGGCTGGCCAGTGGGGATGCCCAGCATCCCCGGGATGCTCGGTCCCAGAATATCGGCATCCACCAGCCCGACTCGCGCCCCCCGCTGCCGCAGAGCGAGGGCCAGGTTGACGCTGACCGTCGATTTACCGACACCACCCTTGCCACTGGCCACGGCGATGACGTGGCGGATACCCGGTAACTTCTCCCCTGATGCTCCCGGTTCGGCACTGGTGGGACCGGTACTTGTGTCTGCCATGAGAATTCTGCCTGCGGGAATTGGGACTGGTTCAGTACGATATTCGGCCGGTGAAGGGATCAGTGTCAAACCGTCCGGAAGCCGGGCCGACGGCAGCGGACTTCAATTATAGTGACAGTCCGCGTCCTGCAGACTTGCCCATCAGCGCGGGTAACGACGTCGCTGCAACTTCATGGGGAATGACATGCGTAGTATCCGGGGTTATCTGCTTCTCAGTCTGGCCCTTGGAGCGCTCCTGCCCTCCCTGGCGGCCGCCGATGACAGCATGATGCCCGCCACAGGAACCGACAGCTTTCGGTGTGGCAGTCACCTGGTCGAAAACGGGATGAGTCTGGCCCAGGTGCAGGAATACTGCGGTACCCCTACCCAGCAGACGTCCGATCGCTGGTTCTACGATCGGGGACCCGACAAGTTCCGGATCATTATCCACGTCCAGCCGGACAATACGGTGGGCATGATCGAGGAAGAGCAGCCGCAGCAATAGGCTCCGTTTCGTGGTCCTGAGCAGCCTCACCCAGTTCCACGAGAACCCCGTGGTGATCGCCTGGTGGCGTGCCCGCCTTGGCAGGGCGCTCACAGGCTTTACCCCGGCCCGCCGCCGCGCACTGCTCGCCGCAGGCGCTGTGGTTTTCGCTGTTACCCAGACGCTGCGCCTGCTGAAAAAGGCCGACGAACTACCGGTGCCCGCAGATCTGCTGGGCAAGGCCAGCGTCATCCTGGCGGGCTTCGGCATTCTGTGGCTGCTGTACCGGGCGGCCCTCGCCTATCCCGCCCTTCCTGCTGGCATTCGCCGGCGACCCCAACTCACCCTGCACCTCGCCTACTGGGCCCTCCTGGTGGTGCTCTGGAACACGGCCCCGACAGACGGCTACTGGCGGGGGGTCCTGCTCGGGATAGCGATCGTGTTTCCCTTTCTGATCTGGCGGTGCGGCTACCTGCTGCTCGCAGGTCAGCAGGGCCGTATGGGTGCCAGCCGCTTTAGCGACCACCTCCTCTACCTCTGGCCGGTCTATGGCGGCTCCCAGACACCCTACGGCAATGGCCATGGCTACCTGTCCCGTTGCGAGGCGAAAACTGACGAGCAACTCGCCAGGTCCCAGCTGGCTGGCATCAAGTTGATCCTGCTGTCCTTATTGTGGGGCGCTCTGGCCGACCTGATGGCAGGGGTGTACGGAACAGGCACTGACCTGACCGGGACCCTGGCCCAGAGCCTGGCCCAGACCCTGCCCCAGGCCTTGGGCGTGCAGCCGATCACCATCCCCAGACTGGAGGAGATGGTGAAAGGCCAGAACACGGCGCCTCTCTGGGCCGCCTGGGCGAGCATCTACTGCGAACTTTTCTGGCAGGTGCTGCGCCATGCCGCCCGGGGCCACGAGATCATTGGCATTCTGCGGGTGTTCGGCTTCAACGTGTTTCGTAACACCTACAAGCCGCTTCTGGCCCAGTCCATCGTCATGTTCTGGAATCGTTACTACTACTACTTCAAGGAACTCCTGGCGACCTTCTTTTTCCTGCCCACGTTCACCAGCCTGGGCGCTGGACTCCGGAAATGGCCCGCCCTACGGTTGTTCCTGGCGGTATTCGCCGCGGCCTTTGTGGGCAACATGTACTACCACCTGCTCCAGAGAACACCCCTGCTGGTCGGCGGCGAGGTCTTCGAGGCACTCTATGACCTGCGCTCCCGGTTCTTCTACTGTTTCCTGCTGGCAGCAGGGATCTTTCTCTCGATGCGCCGGGAGCAGCGTCGTTCCCGTCAGGCCCTCGTCCCAGGGCCAATACAGGTGGTCCTGAACATACTCGGCGTGTGGACCTTCTTTGGCCTGATCAACATCTGGAACGTGCGCAGTGACGCGCCATTTTTCGTCCGGGTAGAATTCTTCCTGGGTCTTTTCGGGCTTGCATAGACGGTTTCCGGGAAATCAGAGCCATGTTTCTTGATCTCAAGGTTGGTGCGCTGGCAGAGCCCATCAGTGGTCGGCGCTGGGCGGAGGCGGATGTGGTCCAGGAAGTCGCCCGGCGGACGGCCCGCTTTCAGTGTCAGGGGCTGGCGGCCGGTGATCGGGTGTTTCTGCTGTTCGGGAACCGCCTGGAGTTCTTCGCCGAGTTGCTCGCCATCTGGCGGCTGGGCGCCTGCGCCGTTCCCGTCGACGCACGGCTTACGGCCTTCGAAGTCAGTACGCTCATCGCTGCCGCGAGCCCGCGTCTTGCCGTCGTGGACGAGGCGACAGACGCCGCAGTCATCGCAGTGCTCAGCGCCGCTGGCGTCGCAGCCGTGGACACGAGGGAGACGGGCAGCCAGGAGGCCACTGTCGGGCTGAGCAGGCTGGACGATGACGCACTGATCCTGTTCACCTCGGGCTCCACCGGCGCCCCGAAGGGCGTCATCCACACCCATCGCTCCCTGCGCGCCAGATGGCTGTCGCTGCGGGATCACCTCGGCGTGGCCGCCTTTGCCCGCAGCCTCTGCCTGCTGCCCACCCACTTTGGGCACGGGCTGATCTGCAACAGCCTTTTCCCCTGGCTGGCAGGCCAGGACCTCTACATCACGCCACCCTTTCGGGCCGACATCCTCATGCGTCTGGGGGCGCTGGTGGATGAACACGGCATAACCTTCATGTCCTCGGTGCCGTCCCTGTGGCGACTGGCCCTGAAGATGTCCCGGCCTCCCCAGGGCCGCACCCTTCAGCGCATCCACTGCGGTTCGGCGCCCCTGTCGGCTGCGGTCTGGGAAGACATTCGCGCCTGGACCGGCACCCGCCAGGTGTGTAACGCCTATGGCATCACGGAAACGGGGAGCTGGGTCGCGGGACTCAGCAATGCGGATACCCCAGCGGAGGACGGGCTGATCGGCGGCGGCTGGGGAGCTGTGATCCGGATCCTCAGCACGTCCGACACCTCAGTCCCTCTGGATGGCAGCCTTGAATGCGCCGTCGGGGACGCTGGCTTCGTCTGGCTGAACACGCCAGCACTGATGAAGGGCTACTTTCAGCGCGACGACCTGACCCGGCAGGCCGTGGTGGACGGCTGGTTCCTGACGGGGGACATCGGCTTCCTTGATGACCGGGGTCGCCTGGTCCTCCGCGGCCGGGAGCGGGACGAGATCAACCGGGGCGGTATGAAGATCTATCCCGGCGATGTGGATGCAGTCGTCGAACGGTTTCCGGGCGTGACCGACGTGTGCACGTTTGCCCTTGACGACGAGATGTATGGCCAGGCCGTCGGTATCGCCGTTGTGCTGAATGCCCGGGATGATGCAACCATTCGTGCCCTGTATCGCTGGATGACAGAGCACCTGGCGGCCCACAAGATGCCGGGCCGCTGGTGGCTCGTGGACGAGATCCCCCGGACGTCCCGGGACAAGATCAATCGTGATCAGGTCAAGGCGGCCTGCGTAAACGAGCCCGGACTGGAGCTGATTCGCATCCTCGGCGCCAGCGGGAACACGGCAGGAAACCCATGACCGCGACCCGGGAGCAGCGCCTGGAGCACCTGCAGAACTTCCTGCGCAGCATTCAGAAGCCCGGCACGCCCCTCGGCAGCGTCGGCATCGACGACAGCCTGGTGGACTCAGGCCTCATCGACTCCCTCGCCATCGTCGAGATCGTGGCTTATCTCGAGGAGACCTATGGGCTGGACTTTGCGGCCCGGGGTATAGATCCGGAAACCCTGGCGTCGATGGGCAACATTCTTGCCCTGATAGCCGCCGCCGGCGCAACCTCCGCAACGCCGTCCTAGCGAGGGGTTCCGACCCATGCTGCTTGCCCGGTGGGGCTTCATTCTGCGGCGCCTTGGCCTCGTGATGCTTCTCTACAGCGTCCTGCGCTGCCTGTTTTTCGGCTTCAACCAGTTACTCTACGGCGAGGCAACCGTCGGGGAAGTCGCCCGGGCATTTCTCTACGGCCTCCGGTTCGATCTGTCGGCGACGGTCGCAACCAATGCCATTTTTCTGCTTCTGTGCCTGCTGCCCCGGCAGCAGCCCATGGGTGCTGGCTATCTGCGGCTCCTGAAGACGGTGTTCCTGGTCCTGAACATTCCGTTTCTGGTGATCAATGCCGTAGACCTGGAATACTTCAGTTTCAACGGCAGGCGCTCCACCCTGGACCTGCTCAGCCTGGCTGGGGACGCGGGGGTCAAGTGGCTGGGACTGATCACCACCTACTGGCCCGTACTGCTGATCAGCACACTGCTCGGTGCCGCACTCTGGCTGTTCTACGGCCGAACCAGTGCAGCCACCTCCGCGCCCGCTCCCCGGCCCCGGCTGGGGCTGGCCACCTGGGCCACGAACCTTATCGTCGGTATCGCTCTGGCAGTCGTGGCGGTCCGCGGTGGCCTCCAGTCCAAGCCCATCAGCTCGGCGGATGCCGCCTCCCTCGGACGAAGCGAACTGGCTCAGCTGGCACTCAATTCTTCGCTGACCGTGATCAGGAGCTACAAGAAATCGCCACTCAAGCGTTACAGATACGTGGAACCGGCGGCGCTGCTGCCCTACCTCCGCAACCAGATCGACGGCCAAAAACTAATCCCGGATGTCCCCCGGACCGACAACGTCGTCATTCTGATTCTGGAGAGCTTCTCCGCAGAGTACTGGGGTGCAGGCAATGGGGGCGGTCGCTATACGCCGTTTCTCGACTCACTGGCCAGTCAGTCCCTGTTCCTGCCTCAGCACTACGCGAATGGCCGGCGATCCCGGGATGCGGTGCCCGCCATACTGGCCGGACTGCCGGCACTGATGACCGATTCGGTGCTCGATTCGCTCTATGCCGCCAACGACATCGTCGGCCTGGGGACTCTGCTGGCGCCACGGGGCTACACCACAAGTTTCTTTCACGGCGCGACGACGGGCACCATGCACTTCGATACGTTCACGCGGATTGCCGGCATCAACCACTACTTTGGCCTGGAAGACTATCCGGATCCGCAGGACTTCGACGGGCGCTGGGGAGTCTTCGACGAGCCCTATCTGCAATACGTGTCCCGGGAACTGAGCCAGCAGAAACCGCCCTTCGCCGCAGTCATCTTTACGGTGACCTCCCACAACCCCTACCCCATCCCTGAAAAGTATCGGGGCAGGTTCAGCAAGGGCACCCTGCCGATTCACGAGACGATCGGCTACACGGACCATGCCCTCGAACAGTTTTTCGCCACGGCGAGCCAGCAGCCCTGGTTCGCCAACACGCTCTTCATCATTACCGGCGACCATACCGAGACGCTGGAAACGCCGGACTACGTGAACGCACTGGGCCAGTACCGCGTGCCGCTGCTGGTCTACAAACCGGGAGTCACGTTTTCCGGGGTTGACCCCCGTCGGGCGACCGAGCACGCGGATATCCTGCCGTCGGTACTCGATTATCTGGGGATCGAGCCCGGGCGCCGCCTGCTCTTTGGCAAGTCGATTTTTCGCGCCGGGGAAGGCCGCGCGTTCCTGAATGCCAATGGCCACTACTGGCTGGTCCGCGGTGAGGATGCCCTGGAGTTCGTGCCGGGCAGTCTGAGCCAGACGTTCCGTCTCGACACGGACCGGCAGCTGAAGGCCCCCAGCACGGACCAGACCCACCGCCGGGCGGAACTGGAACTGGAGGCCAAGGCACTCATCCAGTACTACAACGACGGCGTCCTGGACAACCGACTCTACGACACGGGCCTGGCGACGCCTCAGGCCCCCTGACCCTGACCCTGACCCTGACCCTGACCCTGACCCTGACCAGGAGCCGGTGATTCTTCAGCGTTGCTGGGACTGCGCCCGGTCCAGCGCTGGCAGGCCCGGGGGAAACTGCTCTGATGCGAGAAGCCCAGCAGGTAAGCGATTTCGGCCTCGGTAAAACGGGCCTCCCTGAGGTAAGCGTCCGCCAGGCTTCTGCGGGTCACGTCGAGGACGCGGCGATAGTTGAGGCCCTCGGACTGGAGCTGGCGCTGCAGGGTGCTGCGGCTGCAGTTGAGTCTGGTGGCCGATGCCGCCCGCCTGTCCAAGGTGATCCTGGTGGTCCCGGAGGATGGGGAACTGCGCCAGGCATTTCTGCGCGGGAGGGCTGAGGCGCGGACAGTGGCGGAGAGGGAGGGATTCGAACCCTCGTTACGGGGTTACCGTAAACACGCTTTCCAAGCGTGCGCCTTCAGCCACTCGGCCACCTCTCCATTAACTGTTTAGTCGCCTATTGTGCCGGTTATCTGCCGCGTTATTTGGCCGGCGGAGGCCCGGGATCCTTGCGGAAGTAGTCCGGAGGCCTTGCCAGACAGGCAGCGCCGTCAACCTGGGCGTCAGCGACCTGCGGCGGGATCACATAGCCGGACCCCCGGTTGGGAGCCGCGAGCCCGTCGGGCGCAACCACCAGCGGGATACTGGTGGCCCGCTGGTACTCCGACACGTCATTGCAGCGGGCGTCCGGGTTCTTGCCACCGAAACAGCCGGTCAGTCCGCCAACCAGGGCAGCCAGAACCAGGGCCCGGGACCAGCGCGCTGCCTGCAGGGCTCCTAAGGACACTCTCTAGTGCTCCCGCCCAGCCGCAGCCCGGGGGACGGTGCCATCAGCCAGCAGACCGGCCCGCCGCAGGGCCGCCTCGACAGCTGGCCGGGCAGCAGGACTCAGGGTCGTGAGTGGCAGCCGCAGCGCGCCACCGATCAGACCAAGCCGCTCGAGGGCCCATTTGACCGGAATCGGGTTGGACTCGATAAACAGATCACGATGCAGATCCGCCAGGCAGGCATCCACCTCCGCCGCAAGCGCGGCGTCACCCTCCAGGGCGGCCTCGCACATCCTGGCCATCAGGGCGGGTGCCACGTTAGCCGTGACGGAGATGACACCCTGACCACCCTGGAGAATGAACTCCCGGCAGGTCGCATCGTCGCCACTGAGGAGTAGAAAATCGTCACCACAGCCCTCGCGCAACGGGGAGAGCCGGCTCAGGTCGCCGGTGGCTTCCTTGATGCCGACGATCCCCGCGTGACCCGCCACGCGGGCCACCGTCGGGGGCAGCATATCGACGCCGGTCCGTCCCGGGACGTTGTAGAGGATGACCGGCCGGTCGACCGCGTCGGCAATGGCCAGGTAGTGGCGGCAAAGTCCTGCCTGGGTCGGCTTGTTGTAGTAGGGGGTAACAACCAGATAGCCATCGATGGGAAAGGCCCCCACTGCCTGGGACAGGTCGATGGTCTGGGCTGTGGAATTGGAGCCGGTCCCTGCGACCACCGGGATCCGTCCGCCGGCCCGCTCGGCGGCGACGCGAATGACCTCGATGTGCTCGGCCCTGCTCAACGTAGCCGACTCACCTGTGGTGCCGGCGATCACCAGATAATCCGTGCCCTCCTCGATGTGCCAGTCCACCAGTCGCTGGAGGCAGGGAAAGTCCACGGCCCCGTCCGCGGTCATGGGGGTAACCAGAGCGACACTGCTGCCTGAAAACATCGAAGGGAACCGGGCGGAGATCAGCCGCGAATGGTACTTCCCGACCCCCGGGGTCGCAAGGCCGAGGACCCGGCAGAGAGGTGCTGAAACGGGCTGCAACGCGCCCGGGGCTCGCTTGCTGGTGGTCAAATTCCCGGTACAGTTTCCCGGTACACTGGCCCTCGTTCAGCAACCCGCCCAGATCTAATTCATGGAAAAGCTACTCGCGGTCACCGCCATCGGCCCGGACCGCGCCGGTGTGGTCCGCGACCTGAGCCAGGCCGTGACCTCCGCCGGAGGCAGCATTCGGGAAAGCCGGATGATTGCTCTCGGCTCCGAGTTCGCCGTACTGATGCTGGTGTCCGGCAACTGGCACACGGTGACCAAGCTCCAGAGCGCATTTCAGGCATTGCAGCAACAGTCAGGCCTGATCGTTACGGTCCGGGAAACCCGCCCCCGACCCGTTGCAACGGCCGCTCCCTACCTCGTCGATGTGGTCACACTGGACCACGACGGCATCGTGTTCGGCCTGTCGAACTTTTTTGCTTCCCGCGGACTCGAAATCGCTGAGGTCAGCACGCGCCGGTACAATGCGGCGCACACAGGGTCACTCATGTTCGGCGTACAGATGACCGTCAACGTCCCGGGAACCGCCCATGTGGCGACGCTGCGTGACGAGTTCCTTGAGTACTGCGATGAGCAGAATCTAGACGCTGTTATCGAACCAGCGCAACGCTGAGGAGCTATCGGGACCATGAGCACCGTCAGCCTGGGCAAAGCGGTCCCCAACTTCAGCCTGCCGTCCACGGGCGGCAAGACGGTGGACCTCAAGAGCCTCCGGGGCAGCAAGGTCATCATCTACTTCTACCCCAGGGACAGCACCCCCGGCTGCACCACCGAAGGTTGTGACTTTGCCAGCCTCCATGCCCGGTTCCGCCGCTTGCAGACCGTGATTCTCGGTGTCTCCCGGGACTCGCTGGCCTCCCATGAGAAATTCAAGGCCAAGTTCGAATTCCCCTTTGACCTGCTCTCCGACGGGGACGAGACCCTGTGCCGGCTGTTCGACGTCATCCGGGAGAAGACTATGTACGGCAAGAAAGTGCTGGGCGTGGAGCGCAGCACCTTCCTTATCGATGCTGAGGGCAAGCTGCGCGGGGAATGGCGCAAAGTCAGCGTCAAGGGCCATGCCGCCCTGCTGCTGGCGGCCGTCGAAGCGCCCTGAGCTCCGCTGGCGGAACCATGCGACGCCTTATTGCCCTGGTAGCAACCCTGTCCCTGCTCGTTCCTCCGGCGGTACCCGCAGCGGCGGGTGACGACCTCCCGGATATCGGCAGTCCCAGCAACTCGGTTCTCTCCCGCGAGAAGGAGCAGCAGATTGGCCGGTCTATCTTCCGCAGCCTGGTCGACACCGACCGGGTAATGGAGGACCCCGAGGTCCAGGAGTATGTGCAGGATGTGGGGCTGAAGCTCGCCTCCCAGGCGCAGGACGGCAATTTCCGCTTTACCTTTTTCGTCGTTAACGACCCCGCCATCAATGCCTTTGCCCTTCCCGGCGGCTACATCGGCGTGCACTCCGGGCTGATCCTGGCCACCACGACAGAAAGCGAACTGGCAGGAGTCCTGGCCCACGAGATCTCCCACGTCACCCAGAGGCACATTTCGCGGGCCGTGTTTGCCAACCAGCGCAGCAGTATTCTCACCATGGCCGCCATGCTCGGGGCCATCCTGCTGGGAGCCGTAGGCGGCAGCCCCGATATCATTACCGGCGCCATAGCCACAGCCCAGGGCATTTCGGCCCAGCAGCAGATCAACTTCACCCGCGCCAATGAGTACGAGGCCGACCGGGTGGGCGTTGGCGTGCTGGCTGCCGGTGGTTTCGACCCGATGGGCATGCCCGCCTTTTTCGAGACGCTCGCGCGTCAGTCGGGTCCGCTGGCGAGTCAGGCCCCCGAGTTTCTGCGGACGCACCCTGTCACGGTGAATCGCATTGCCGAAACCCGGGAACGGGCGGCCAGCTACCCGCGCCCCGACGTCCGGGACGCGGATGGCTATGCCGTGACCCGCGCCCGTATTCGCGTCCTGTCCAGCCCCACGCCGGAGAAGGCCCTGGAGTCTTTCCTGGGTCAGCAGCAGTTGCCGAGAGCCGCGGGGGACATTGGCACGGAATACGGTATTGCCCTGGTCCGGATGGAACTGGGCCAGTACAGGGAGGCCCGCGCGCTGTTCCAGGGTCTGCTGGCCACTAATCCGGGTGTGATTCCCTTCCACACCGGTCTCGCTGGCGCAGAACTGGCGCTTGGCAACCGGGACGCAGCCTTCGGGATCTACGAACAGGCCATGGAACTCTTCCCCCGCAATACACCACTCACCGTGCGCTATGCCGAGGCACTTCTGGCGGCGGGCAAGAGCAAGCAGGCTCACACCATTCTTCTCGACCTGCTGAACAACGTGCCGCCCACAGCGGAACAGGTGCGATTGATTGCCCTGGCAGCCAGCGCGGCCGGCGATACCGCTGATGCTTACTACTACATGGCAGAACTGCACCTGTTGAAGGGGGATGTGATCATGGCCGCCGATCAACTGCGCGTGGCGCTGTCGACGCCGGGCCTGGATGCCGTGCAGAAAGCCCGCTTTACCGCCCGGCTGGCGGAGATTCAGGAGTGGCTGGATCGGGAACAACGAGCCCGGCGCCAGCAGACCTCGGCCGGCAAACAGCAGTGAAGGAGTCCGGCCTGACGACACTGGGCAGGATCCTGCTGGCCGGTAGCCTCGCCCTGGCAGTTGGTTGTGCCAGTCAGAGCGCTGTAACGTCTGCCGAGGCTTACGATCCGCTGCAGCCTGTAAATCGGGTGTTCTACCGTTTCAACGACCTGGGCGACCGGTACGTTCTGCGCCCGGTAGCGGTGGGTTATTCCCGCGTCGTGCCGGCGAAGATCCGGACCGGGGTGCACAACTTCTTCAGCAACCTGCTGTACCCCGTCACCATTGCCAACGCTTTCCTGCAGGGCAAATTCCGGCAGTCCGGCCGGGACGGAGCGCGATTCCTGCTCAACACCACCGTCGGTCTTGGTGGTTTGTTCGATCCCGCCAGCCGCGTCGGCCTCATGGAGAACGATGAGGACTTTGGCCAGACGCTGGCCGTTTGGGGGGTCGGGAACGGGCCTTACCTGGTCATCCCGATACTCGGGCCCAGTACCCTCCGCAATACCGCTGGTGATGCCGTGGACTTACCCCTCACGCCGTTCCTCAACATCACTGACGGGGATCGGGGCTGGAGGCTGGGAACCTGGGCAATCTACCAGGTAGACCGGCGTTCGGGCTTCCTCGATGCCGATGCCCAGGTCTTCGAGGCCTACGACCCCTACATCTTCGTCAGGGATGCCTATCTCCAGAACCGGCGGTACCGGTCCCTGGACGGCAACGTCCCGGAGGATGATTCCTACCTGGATGAATCGGAGTTCGATGATCCGGAAGACGATGCCCCGGAAACGGCAGAGCCAGCCGGGGAGTAGGAGTCGGTCAGCATCGCCTCGACACCGCTCAGACGGGCAATGGCCAGCAACTTGGCAGGCATCCCCTGGAAAGTGACGGTGCACTGCTGAGCCCGACCCTGACGAAGCCATTCCAGCAGCAAGGCCAGGCAGGCGCTGTCAACGCTGGTGACCGCCTGCAGATTAACGGTTACGGCCTTCTGACCAGCAAGCAGCGACTTACCCGACTCGAGCAACCCGCCCGCGGTGGCAAACGTCACCGGGCCCCTGACCGCGATTTGCCCAGCTCCCAACGACGCAAGTGAAGGAGCCATCAGGGGTCCCTCGGTCACTTACCGCCCGCACCGGGTGCAGTCGTGGTCACCTTGGCCGCATCCGACTTGAGGCGGGCAATCACCGCGTCGATACCCTTGGCGCTGATCTCTGCGTTGAACTGGTTACGGTAGTTCTGCGCGTAGGAGATACCCTCAATGCGGACATCGAAAGCGCGCCAGCCCCTGGGGGTCTGGTGCAGGGAGTAGTAAACCGGCAGCTTCGTCCCGTTCGCCAGCTGCATTTCCGTCTTCACGACAGTCCGCTTCGGATCCGGCGCTTCACCGGCATCTGGCAAAAACCGGACCTTGTCCTTCTCAAAGCGCAGTACGTACCGTGCATAGCTGCGGAGCAGGAAATCATAGAACGTATCAATGAACTCCTGGCGCTGGGCCGGCGTGGCCGTGCGCCAGTGCTTGCCCAGCACCAGACGCCCGGAGTAATCGGTGTCGAAGACGGGCAGGAAGACGTCACCAACCAGCTTGTAGAGCTCAACCGGGTTCGCCGCGAGTTCCCGCTGTCGGCCTGCAATACGCGCCGCCAGGGTGTCCACCGTCTCGCGCACAACCTGACCTGGCGTCCGCGCATCGGCCGCGTGGACTGCAGGGGCGAGGAGCCCGGCAAGCAGGCTTAGAGTCAGGGCAGCAACAATACGCATAGAAAAACTCCGCTTAGTCACTGGACGTGCCGGACTGCTCACCAGGGGTTACGTCAGGGGCGGCTGCCGCAGGTGCCGCATCCTCCCCTTTCTCCGCCTGACTGAACAGGAACTTGCTGACCAGCTGCTCCAGCACGATAGCCGACTGGGTGATTTCCAGCTGGCTGTTCTCTGTCAGATAGGTTTCGGAACCACCCGGGCCGAGACCTACGTATTTACTGCCGAGCAATCCCGCCGTCAGGATGCTGGCATCGGAATCATCGGGAATCTTGTTGAACTGGGCGTTAATACGCAGCGTTACCAGGGCATCGAGGTTCTCATTGTCAAACACGATGCTCTCAACCCGGCCGATGTTGACACCGGCCATGGTCACGGGTGAGCGCACTTTAAGTCCTGCGACATCATCGAAGCGGGCGGTAACCCGATAGCCCTTGTCGCCACCGTACTCTTCCATATCGGTGGTCTGGGTGGCCAGAAACAGCAGAGCGGCAAAACCCAGAAAAATGAACAGGCCGGTACCCAGTTCCCGCGTGCGCGTGGTTTCCATATTCGCAACGTTCCTAGAGAAGGTAGGCAGTAATCAGATAGTCGAGGACCAGAACAAGGATCGACGTGGTCACCACCGTACGGGTAGTGGCCATGCCAACACCCTCGGCCGTCGGCAGCGAATTGTAACCCTCGTACACCGCCACGAGGCCGGCCGTAACGCCAAAAACAAAGCTCTTCAGGACCCCCTCGAAAATATCTTCCGGATCGATGAACTCCTGCATCTGGGACCAGAAGGCTCCGTTGTCGACGCCCATGACCCGGACACCGATGAACCAGGCACCCAGGATTCCAACCGCATTGAAAACGGCCGTCAGCAGGGGCACCGAAATTACAGCGCCAACAAAGCGCGGCGCGATGATCCGGCGAATGGGGTCGATCGCCATGACCTCCATGGCAGCCAGCTGGTCGGTGGCGCGCATCAGACCGATCTCGGACGCGAGGGCCGTGCCAGCCCGGCCAGCAAACAGTAAGGCCGTAACGACCGGGCCCAGTTCCCTGAACAGGGTCAGGGCAACACCCGCGCCCAGGAGGTCCTCCTGCCGCAGTCGGGACAAGGAGTCGTAGCCCTGGAGACCGATGACCATGCCGACGAAGAACGCCGACGTCATGATGATGACCAGCGACAGAACACCAGAGTTGCGGACCTGCTGGGAGATCAGCCTGGGACGCGCCAGCGCCGCCGGACACTGCCGGAGAATCGCGAGCAGGAAGAGAATCACGGCACCCAGCTTGCGCAGGGACTCGAGCAGTCCGCCCCAGAGCTGAAGTGCCAGGGTCACCGCCCGGCTCCAAGCAACTGCTCGGCATAGTCAGGGGCCGGGTAATGAAAGGGTACCGGGCCATCGGCAGCGCCCGCCATGAACTGGCGGACGAGCTCTGACGGGCTGGCGGCAAGTTCCGTGGGCGCGCCCGAGGCAATGACCCGGCCCTCGGAAATGACGATGCAGTGATCAGCAATATGGCTGATCTCGGCAACATCATGGGAAACAACGATGCTCGTGAGGCCAAGAGCATCGTTGTTGAGGCGAATCAGCCGCAGGACCACGCCCAGGGAAATGGGATCAAGTCCGGAAAACGGCTCGTCGTAGAGCAGCAGTTCCGGATCCAGCACCATCGCCCTGGCCATCGCGACCCGCCGCGCCATGCCCCCGGACAGTTCCGCAGGCATCAGGTCAGCAGCACCGCGGAGGCCAACAGAGTTCAGTTTGGTGAGTACCACGTGGCGAATCAGCGCATCCGGCAGCCTGGTGTTCTCCCGGACAGGAAATGCGATGTTCTCGAAGACGTCAAGGTCAGTCAGCAGCGCGCTGTTCTGAAAGAGCATTCCCATGCGCCGCCGCAGATCGAAGAGCGCGCTGCGGGACAACGCCGCCACGTTCTGCCCTGCCACCGTCACGGTGCCCGCCTCCGGGCGAAGCTGGCCCGTGATCATCCGGAGGAGCGTCGTCTTGCCGGTGCCGCTCGGCCCCATGATCGCGGTAATACTGCCCCGCCGGATGCCGAGATCCAGCCCGGAGAAGATCGGGCGCCCGGAACGCCGGAAATGGAGCCCGCTGATCTCGACGAGATTATCCGCTGTCACTGAGTCAGGCTGCCTCCATGTCGCGGCGATACTGCCCGGCGTGAGCCAGGCCATTGAGGCGGGCCCGCTTGAGGAAAGCCGCCTGCCCGGCCTGCACACCCTCGGGCTTACCACCCCAGGCTTTGAGGGAGGGCGCCTGCAGGGCACGACCGTAGGAGAACGTCAGCTGCCAGGGGAGCGACCCGAGGGCGTTCATGGCGGCGAGATGCTCGGTGGATTCCTCGGGACTCTGGCCTCCGGAGAGGAAGGCTATGCCGGGCACCAGCGCCGGAACCGTGCTCTTGAGACAGCGGATGGTGGCCTCCGCCACGTCACGGACTGTCGCCTTCTGCTTGCAGTCTTCACCCGGCACAATCATGTTGGGTTTAAGGACCATCCCGGCAAGGTCAACCCGGTGGGCCCGCAACTCGCTAAACGTGCGCTCGAGGGCCAGCATGGTTACTTCCTCGCAGCGGGCGAGGCCGTGGTCGCCGTCCATGAGCACTTCAGGCTCGACGATCGGGACGATACCCGCTTCCTGGCACAAGGCCGCATACCGGGCGAGTGCGTGGGCATTGGCCGACAGGCAGTAGTTCGTCGGCAAACCCGGCCCGATAGTGATGACACCGCGCCATTTGGCAAACTTTGCGCCCAGCTCCGCGTACTCCTTGAGGCGCTCCCGCAGACCGTCAAGGCCTTCGGTGAGCGTCTCGCCGGGGAAGCCGGCCAGGGCCTTGGCGCCTGCATCCACCTTGATGCCGGGCAGCATCCCCTGCTGGGCCAGGTACCTGGGAAACGGCACCCCGCTTAGCGTCGACTGCCGCAGGGTTTCATCGTAAAGGATCACCCCGCTGATGTAATCGGCAGCCCTGGGTGCGGTGAAGAGCATGTCCCGGTAAGCGCGCCGGCTATCAACCGTGGATTCGAGGCGGATTGAATCAAAGCGCTTCTTGATGGTGCCCGAACTCTCGTCCGCGGCCAGGATCCCCTTACCGGGCAAAACCATCGCCTGTGCGATGGCAGCAAGAGACTGGGCACTCATGGCATAAACCTCCGGTTCTTAAAGTTTCATCCCGCGCTGGGACTGGCTGACTGACCACCACTCCGGGGTCGGAGGCGCGGCGCGGAAGAATAGCAAATTCCCGGTTGCGACCGGCCCAAAGGGTTCCCCCAGGCAGGATACTGGACTAAGATAGTCCCATATAGATTTGGCCCCGAATTATGCTCCGCATCAGCAAACTGACTGACTACGGCACGATGATCCTGGTGCATCTGGCCGTGCAGGCCCGTGGGGCAAAGGACGGCGTCGTGGACCCTGAGCACCTGTGCTCTGCCAGCGATGTTGCTTCTGGTACGCGCCTGGCACTCCCGACAGTGCAGAAGCTTCTCAAGGTGCTGGCCCGGAGCGAACTCGTGCGGTCAGTCCGCGGTGCTGAGGGTGGCTACGCGCTGGCGCGTAATCCGGCGACGATCACCGCAGCGGAAATTCTCGACGTCTTTGAGGGTCCGCTCAGCATCACCGAGTGCAGTACCGCTGACAGCCGGTGCGAACTGGAGGATGGCTGCCCGACCGGCGGTGCCTGGCAGAAGATCAACCGGGGCATTCGTGGAGCCCTCGATGAGATAACCCTGGCGGACCTCGCCCACCCGCCCCGGGAGTTCCCGCTGGTGGATCTGTCTGGCCGCTCCAGCCGGCTGCGCCACCGCCCTACCCCTGGCCAAGGATGAGCTGACATGACCGGCAACGCGCCAAATCAGGGCCTTGAGGACTTCATGGGGCGGGGCTATGCCCACGGCTTCGTGACGGACATCGAAGCGGACACCGTGGCCCCCGGACTCAGCGAGGACGTCATCCGGTTCATCTCGGCCAAGAAGGGCGAACCTGAGTTTCTGCTGGCCTGGCGGCTGAAGGCCTATCGGCACTGGCTGACGCTCCGGGAGCCCCGCTGGGCGAAGCTCCACCACCCGCCGATCGACTATCAGGCTATCTCCTACTACTCGGCCCCGCGCCCCGCGCCGGGACTCAAGTCCATTGACGAAGTGGACCCGAAACTCCTGCAGACTTACGAGAAACTGGGCATTCCCCTGCATGAGCGCGCGCGACTGGCAGGTGTCGCAGTCGACGCCGTCTTCGACAGTGTCTCGGTCACCACGACCTTCAAGGACAAACTCGCGGCGGTGGGCGTCATTTTCTGCTCCTTCTCGGAGGCGGTACGGGAGCACCCCGAACTCGTGCGCAAGTACCTGGGTACGGTTGTGCCCTACCGGGACAACTATTTCGCCGCCCTGAACTCGGCTGTGTTTACCGACGGCTCCTTCGTCTACATCCCGAAGGGCGTGCGCTGCCCGATGGAGCTCTCAACCTATTTCCGCATCAATCAGGCGAAGACCGGTCAGTTTGAGCGAACGCTGATCGTGGCGGAGGACGGCAGTCATGTGAGCTACCTCGAGGGCTGCACGGCGCCCCAGAGAGACGAAAATCAGCTCCATGCGGCGGTGGTGGAACTGGTGGCCCTGAATGACGCCACGATCAAGTACTCAACCGTACAGAACTGGTATCCGGGGGATAAGGAAGGCCGCGGCGGCATCTATAACTTCGTCACCAAGCGAGGGGACTGCCGGGGGGCCAACTCACGGATCTCCTGGACCCAGGTAGAGGCTGGGTCAGCAATCACCTGGAAGTACCCGAGCTGCATCCTGAGAGGCGAGAACTCCGTCGGCGAGTTCTACTCCGTGGCTGTGACCAACAACCTGCAGCAGGCCGATACCGGCACCAAGATGATTCACATTGGCCGCAACACCCGGAGCACGATTGTCTCCAAGGGCATTTCAGCAGGTCGCGCGCAGAACGCCTACCGCGGCCTGGTGAAAATACTCCCGACGGCCGAGAACGCCCGCAATTACACCCAGTGCGACTCACTGCTGATGGGGGCTCGCTGCGGAGCCCACACGTTCCCCTATATGGAAGTGCGCAACCCAACTGCGGTGGTCGAGCACGAAGCCACGACCTCCCGGATTGGCGATGACCAGCTCTTCTACTGCCGGCAGAGGGGCATCTCAACCGAGGACGCAGTCAATCTCATCGTGAACGGCTTCTGCAAGCAGGTGTTTCGCCAGCTGCCCATGGAGTTTGCAGTGGAAGCCCAGAACCTCCTGAATGTCAGCCTGGAAGGGGCCGTCGGTTGAGCACGTTGCTGGAAGTCTCTGGTCTCCGCGTAGCGGTAGGTGGCAAGGAGATCCTGACGGGTCTCGATCTTGTGGTGCGCCCCGGTGAGGTCCACGCGATCATGGGCCCGAACGGCTCGGGCAAGAGCACACTGGCCCACGTTTTGTCCGGGCGGGACGGTTACGTCGTCACCGGGGGCTCAGTGAGCTATCAGGGCCTTGACCTGCTCGCCATGGCTCCCGAAGAACGCGCCAGGGCTGGCCTGTTTCTCGGCTTCCAGTATCCGGTCGAGATCCCTGGCGTCAGTAACGTCTACCTGCTGCGCTCGGCGCTGAATGCCCGCCGATCCGCCCGGGGAGAGAGTGAGATCGATGCAGCGGGTTTTCTGCGCCTGGTGAAGGCCAGGGCGCGACTGATGCAGATGGATGAGAGCTTCCTGCAGAGAGGTGTCAATGAGGGGTTCTCTGGCGGCGAGAAAAAGCGCAACGAGATCTTCCAGATGGCGGTCCTCGAACCAGTCCTTGCCATCCTCGACGAGACAGACTCAGGCCTGGATATCGATGCCCTGAAGATCGTGTCAAATGGCGTCAACAGCCTGCGAGACCCTGCGCGGGCCTTTATCCTGGTGACGCACTATCAGCGGCTGCTGGACTACATCCGGCCGGATTTCGTGCACGTTCTGGCGGGCGGCCGCATCATTCGTACCGGCGACCATACGCTGGCCCTCGAACTGGAGGCGGACGGTTACGAACAGATCCTCGCCGCTGCCAGTACCTGAGGCAATCGCCGTGGCGCAATCAACCGTGCGGGATGAACCCCGCGACCAGACCGCCGCCAGCCGCCCCTGGCAAGTCGCTGCGGAGCAATTGAGCAACACGGCCTCTGGACTCGACTGGCTGACTGAACGCCGCACCGCTGCCCTGGTCCGCGCAGACTGCCTCGGCCTGCCCGACCAGAGTCAGGAAGAGTGGCGGTACACGAGTCTCACCCCGTTTGCGCGGCGCTGGCTGGATCACCTGGCCGGGGCGCGCCTGCCTGCCGTCCCGGAACCGGTGCCCCCCACCCTGGCCGGCGTATTCAGCGTGGACATCGTCGACGGCAGGCTCTGTGCTCCTCTGCTCGCGACCCCGCCAGGCCTCACGATACAGTCACTCCAGAACCTTGGCGCGGAGTGGCGGACACGGGTGGAAGCGCTGCTTGGAAGCGTGGTGAGCCCGACAGACACTTCTGCCAGCGACAGTCTGGTAGACCTCAATACGGCCTTGCTGACTGACGTGGTACTGGTGACGACAGAACCGGGAGCCAGCGTGGCCATGCCCATTCATATCCGGCTGCAGGCCACTGCCGCATCGGCGCTTTGCCAGACCAGACTGCTGGTTGATCTGGCGGCAGGCAGCAGGCTGACCCTGAGCCTGGAGTTCACCGGAACAGCCGCTGTCCTGGTGAATGCTGTCTCCCAGATGTGTCTGGGCCGGGACAGCGAGCTGAACCTGGTCCGCGTGCAAGCGCTGCCCGATGACGGCATGCTCCTGGAGTCGACGAGCATCGAGGCCAAGGATTCTGCTGCCGTCACGGTCACCAGCGTCGATCTCGGCGGGCAGCTCAGTCGACAGTCCCTGACGGTACGCCTGGCCGGAACCGGGGCCAGCGCCACCGTGCATGGGCTGTTCCTCGCCGACGGCCAGCGCCATATAGACAACCGCACAAGGTTGCAGCACGAGGCCCCGTCGACGACCAGTCGGGAGTTCTTCCGGGGCATCGCCGCTGACCGTGGCCACGGAGTGTTCAGCGGCAAGATCATCGTGCAGCCCGGAGCGGCAGGCAGCAACGCTGCTCTGACCAACCGCAATCTCCTGCTCACGACGACGGCGGAGATCGATACGAAGCCCGAGCTGGAGATCTATGTGGACGACGTCCGCTGCAGCCACGGTGCAACCACAGGGCAGCTGGACGCCAACGCCCTCTTCTACCTGCAATCCCGGGGGCTCGATCTGAGCACCGCCCGGCAGGTGCTCACAGCGGCATTTCTGCGGGATAGCCTGACCGGCATTCCCCTGCCTGAACTCCGCGAACGGCTGGAAGCCCGGCTGGAGAGCCGATTGCAGGCTCAGAGCGGGGCCGCACGGTGAGCCTGGTTACTGCCAGCCCCCCACTGGACGTCGAGGCCGTCCGGGGCGACTTTCCCATACTTGCACAGCAGGTCAATGGGCATCCGCTGGCCTACCTCGACAACGCGGCTTCGTCCCAGCGACCGCTGCAGGTCCTTGAAGCCATGCAGAACTACTACACCCACGATCATGCCAACGTACACCGGGGTGTCCACAGCCTCAGCCACCGGGCCACGGACCACTATGAAGCAGCGCGGGAAACCGTCCGGGCCTTCGTTAATGCCGCATCAGTGCGGGAGATCATTTTTACCCGGGGTACTACTGAAGCGATCAACCTGGTCGCTTTCAGTTTCGGTCAGCGACTGCAGGCGGGCGATGAGATCCTCATTACGGCAATGGAGCACCACTCCAACATAGTGCCCTGGCAACTCCTCTGCGAGCGCAGCGGTGCTGTCCTCCGGGTTGCCCCCATCAACGACGCGGGCGAACTCGTACTTGCCGAATTCATGGCACTGCTCGGCCCGCGCACGAAGCTGGTGGCAGTCACCCACGTTTCCAATGCACTGGGTACGGTCAATCCGGTAAAGGTACTCATTGCCGCCGCCCGGAGCCGGGGCATACCGGTGCTGCTGGACGGCGCACAGGCGATCCCCCACCAGGCCGTGGATGTCCGGGACCTGGACTGCGACTTCTACGCCTTCTCGGGCCACAAGATGTGCGGACCCACCGGCATCGGCGTGCTCTACGGTCGCGAGGCCATGCTCCAGGACCTGCCGCCCTTCCAGAGTGGCGGGGACATGATCCTTACGGTCAGCTTCAAAGGCACCACCTACAACGAACTCCCCTACCGGTTCGAGGCGGGCACGCCCCACATCGCCGGGGCGATCGGCCTCGCTGCTGCCATGAACTACCTCACCCGCCTTGGCCTGCCGAGCATCGCCGCCTGGGAGGCCGGACTGCTCAGCTACGCTACCGGGTTGCTGCTGCAGCTTCCGGGACTGTCGATTGTTGGTACCGCACGGGACAAGGCCAGCCTGGTCTCCTTCAATATCGCGGGCATCCACCCCCACGATCTGGGCACGATCCTCGACCAGCGCGGCGTGGCAATCAGGGCCGGCCACCACTGTGCCATGCCGGTGATGGAGCGCTTCGGCCTGGCGGGTACGGCGCGGGCCTCCTTCGCCTTCTACAACACCCGCGGAGAGATTGACCAGCTACTGGACGCCCTGCGCCTCGCCCAACGGATGTTCGCCTGATGTCCGAGCCCGGCCGCGAGTTGACCGACCTTTACCGGCAGATCGTTCTGGATCACAGCCGTCACCCCCGCCACCAGGGTCGGCCCGAGCATTACAACCGGGAGGCGGAGGGCCACAATCCCCTCTGCGGCGACAAGGTCCGGATCTATCTTCAGCTGCAGGATGATTTGCTGCAGGAGGTCGCCTTCGAGGCCTCTGGCTGTGCCATTTGTCGGGCCTCGGCTTCCCTGATGACCGAGACGGTCCGCCGGCGCGCACTGCTTGAGGCCAGGGCTGCCGTCGACGAGTTCGACAGGGCTTTGTCGACCGGTGCAGGCGCCACCCTGACTGGAGATCTCGCGGCACTTGGCGGGGTCAGTCAGTATCCCTCCCGTATCCGGTGCGCCACACTGCCCTGGAAAACACTCCTGGCTGCAATGGATGCAACCGCCGCGACAGTGACTACCGAACAAGAGAGCATCCAGCGATGAACAGCGCAGACAATGAAGCGGTCGTGGTTAGACGCGACGTGGAGGGACTCATGGTGCCGTCCGGCGTCCCCGTGACGCTCCCCACGGACTCCCTCGTCTACATCACCCAGGCCATGGGCGGGAGCTTTACGGTCTATTTTGACGGGAACCTCGTTCGCGTCCCGGGCAAGGATGCGGATGCCCTGGGGAAAGAGTCCGTAACCCCGCCGGCCCTGCCTGACGACGCCACCGATGAGCAATTCGAGGCACTCGCGTGGGAGCAGCTGAAGACCATCTACGACCCCGAGATTCCGATCAACATCGTGGAGCTCGGGCTCGTTTATGAATGCGCCATTCGCCGCCTGGAATCCGGGTTGCGCGCAGTCAGCCTGCGCATGACCGTTACGGCGCCGGGCTGCGGCATGGGGGAGATCCTGGTGGAGGAGGCACGGCAGAAGATCGGTATCATTCCGACCGTGGGAGAAGTGGACGTGCAGCTGGTCTTTGATCCGCCGTGGAGCCAGGACATGATGTCGGAAGCCGCGCGGCTCGAAGCCGGACTGATGTAGCCAGCGGTATCAGCAAGAATGCGCCGCCAGTTAACCCTGCTTCGGCACGCCAAGTCTTCCTGGGACGGCACCAGGCTCAAAGACCAGCAGCGGCCACTGAACGACCGGGGAGAGAGAGACGCTCCCCTGATGGGCAAGAGACTGCTCGCCCGGGGTACGCGACCCACGCTGATTATCACCAGCCCTGCAGTCCGCGCCCGCCGTACGGCCCAGATTATCGCCAGGGAAATTGGCTATCCCCTGGAATTCCTCCAGCGGGAAGAAGACCTGTACCTGGCAGCGCCCGCTGAGATCATCGCGGTGCTCGGCCGCCAGGACGACAGTTACAGGGACGTCATCGTCTGTGGACACAATCCCGGACTGACCGATCTCACGAACCAGCTGACGGGCGCACAGATAGACAACGTGCCAACCACCGGCGTCGTGATCATCGGCCTCGAACTGGAGAGCTGGTCTCAGCTTGACGGCACCCGGGGTGAGCTGCTGCTGTTCGACTATCCGCGTCGACCAGAGAATGCCCCTAAGCCCTAGCTATTCCCCAGAGCACCCGTTCGGGTCCGCCCCCTCTGGGCCGTCTACTCCACCGCGCAGTCGCAGTGCGTGTAGAGACCCCGGGGGTCATTGAATCTCGAGAGCAGCTGCAGTTCCTTGTCCAGGCGCGCCAGAACTTCCCGGGCCATGCCGCCCGAGTGCCCCCCAAGACCCGACAGCATGGCACCCAGACCCAGGTGACGGGCCAAGCCCACGCCCTGCGCACCAATCTCTACAGCAAGCCGCTGCAGCAGCGTCTGCTCAGGCTCAATGTAACGTCGATCGTAGGCATCCTTGTCCAGTCCCGCGAGCGCAGCAGCCGCCGCCACGGCGGCGTCAATGCCCCCGATATGGTCCACGAGACCCCGCTCCAGGGCATCGGCTCCGATCCAGACACGACCCCGGGCGATGCTATCGGCCTGCTCGTAAGTGAGACTTCGAGCCGCCGCGACCTTGCTCACGAAAACCCGGTAGGCGTCCTCCACACTGGCGGTGAGCACCCGGCGGGCATCCTCCCCCAGTGGACGATCCAGACGTAGCTGCCCAGCGAGGCGCGTAGTGCCGAAGCCATCGACATGGACACCGAGCTTGTCCAGTGTCCGGGGCACGGTAGGCACCAGGGCGCCAACGCCAATGGAACCCGTAATTGTCGTGTTACTGGCCCAGATTTCGTCGGCGGCCATCGCGATATAGTAGCCACCAGAAGCGGCGACGCTGCTCATCGACGCGACCAGCGGCTTGCCATCAGCCTTCAGCGCCTCGAGTTCGGCGAAGATGACCTCGGAAGCAAACATGCTCCCCCCGGGACTGTCGATCTGCAGTACGACCGCCACCACGGAGTCATCAAATCTCGCGCGGCGAATCTCGGCCGCCAGGGTATCGCCACCCACGACACCGGGTGCGGCTTCACCATCGACGATCTCACCGGCAGCCACGATCACGGCGACCCTGTCTCCGCTACCGCCGTCCTTAAGACTCTGCTCGATAGCTGTGGCCCGCACGTAGGAACTGAAGTCGATGCCGTTGAAGCTGCCGTCGTCGGCCTCGCTGTCGCCCACCAGGTCGACGAGGTAGACATCAACCTCCGGACGGCTCATGAGCTTGTCGACCAGTCGTGCCGAGACAGCAGCCCTGGCAGCATTGCCCTGCTCCGCCTCCAGGCGGCTGGCCAGATCGTCCGCATAAGACTGCAGAGCCCCCGGAGCCAGTTTGCGCGCCGCCGTCACATCCCGCTCCCAGGCAGACCACAGCCCGTCCAGCCAGACTTTGCTGGACTGCTTGTCTTCCGCCGACATGGCATCGCGAATGTAGGGTTCGACGAAGGACTTGAACTCGCCCACGCGAAAGACATTGAGGTCTACCTGCAGGTTTTCCAGGGCGCTGCGGAAGAACGTGCGGTAGTACTCGTAGCCTTCGAGATAGACCAGTCCCAGCTGATTCATGATGACTTCATCGGCCTGGGAAGCCAGGTAGTACTGATCCCGGGTATAGCCATCGCCGACAGCAATGACTTTCTTGCCAGCTGACCGCACCTTCTGCAGTCCTGCAGCGACAGCCTGCAACTTCGCCAGGCCGCTCCCGGCATCCAGGGCATCAAGATTGAGAACGACCGCTTGGATGCGGTCATCACTTGCCGCCCTGTCGAGGCTGTCAGTCACGTCCCGCAGCAAGGTCTGGGGCGGGACGTCACCGTTAATCTCGGCGAGAGCCCGATCCAGCGGGCTGCCCTCGAGCTGGTCCACCAGCACACCGGTGGGATTGATCACCAGGGCCGCTGATGAGGGCACCGAAACGGGCTGCCCCAGGGACCCGGCCAGCAGGATCCCGAAGATGACCAGCAGCAGGATGAGATGGAGGACCCTGCGGATGGTGTCCAGGCCATACCAGATAGCCCGGAGAAGGTTGCCAAAGAATCGAAGGATAAACATGCGCTGACTCCCGGCTAACCCTTGTAGCTGATGCGGTAGATGACGCCGCGCTTGTCGTCACTGACCAGTAGCGAACCATCCGGAGCGACCAGCAGATCGACGGGCCTGCCGAGGACTTCATCATCGGCGAGCCAGCCCTCAATGAACGGTTCATAGGCCACGGCCTTGTTGCCCTCCAGGCGGACCAGAGTGATCCGGTAACCGGTCTTGCCGGCCGCCTTGCTGCGGTTCCAGGAGCCGTGTTCAGCAATCAGTATCTGCCCCCGGTACTCCGACGGAAACATCCGGCCGGTGTAGAACGCGAGGGCCAGCGGGGACACATGAGGACCCAGGTTCTGGACGGGAGTCACCGCATCGCTGCAACGGCCCGCCGAGCCGAACTGCGGATCCACTATGGTGCCAGCGTGGCAATAGGGAAACCCGAAGTCCAGACCAGTCTTTGGGGCGTGATTCAACTCGCAGGGTGGCGTGTCATCCCCCAGCATGTCGCGGCCATTGTCGGTGAACCACAGGTCCTTCGACGCCGGATCCCAGGCCAGGCCCAGCGTATTACGCACACCTGTCGCCACAACTTCCCGCCCCGTTCCATCCAGATTCATCCGCAGAATTTCGCCGAAACCAGGCTGGACGCATACGTTGCAGGGGGCGCCCACGGAAACGTACAGCTTCTGGTCCGGGCCGACAGCCAGGTACTTCCAGGAATGCAGGACCAGCTTGAACGGCAGCGCAGGATCGACTATCTCGGCAGGCGGCGCCTTGAGGGCTGCCTCCGCATCGGGATACCGGATCAGGCGCTTCTGCTCAGCCACATAAAGCGCCCCCTTGTAGACGGCTATGCCATTGGGCATGGCCAGGCCTTCGGCAAACCGCTCTACCGTGGGATTGGCCCGCAACGCATTGCGCACCGCATACACCACACCGCCAGACCTGGTGCCCACAAAGAGCGTCCCCCTCTCACCCAGGGCCATTGAACGCGCGTTGGGCACGTTGTCGATGAGTATCTCGGCACTAAATCCCGGGGGCAGTCTCAGGAACTCAGCCGGCTTGCCAGGCGGTACTTCCGAGGCCACCGATGAGCAGCCCGCCATTACAACCATCGCTGCCAGCAGAACCAGTGCCTGTTTCATTTTGCGCGGAACTCCGTATTAGTTGGGCAGAAGAGCCAGCGAGAGGGCTGGGATGAAGGTGATCAGGAGGACCGCCGCAAACAGGATGAGAATGAATGGCAGCGTGGCCAGACAAACCTCGAGAACGGGCTTATTGAACCTGTAACTCGAGATGTAAAGATTAAGGCCGATCGGTGGCAGGAGATACCCGAGTTCCATCGTGGCGACGAAGATGATGCCAAGGTGTATGGGATCAACTCCGTACTTTGCCGCCACTGGCAGCATCAGGGGAACCACCAGCACCAGGGCAGAGAAAATGTGCAGGATGCACCCGATAAGCAGGAGAAAGGCAATGAGCAGCAGCAGGAAACTGGTCTGGTCCGTGATGTACCGCGTAACCAGCTCAATGAGTTGCTGGGGCACCTCGGCATCGATCATGTAGTTGGTCGAGGCCAGAGAGATGCCGAGGATCAGCAGGATCCCCCCGACCAGAACCATGGAGTCTCTGACGATCGCTGGCAAGCGTCTCCAGGAAACCTCCCGATAGATCAGCAATTCCACAACCAGCACATAGACCACCGTAACTGCAGCAGCTTCGGAGACCGCAAAGTAGCCGCTATAGATTCCGCCCAGAACCACCACGGGCAAGGGTAGCTCCCAGATCGACTCGCGGATGGCACCACCAACCTCCTGCCAGGAGAACTCGGCCATAGGTCGCCGGTTTTCCCGGTTGCGCCAGAGGCAGAACGCCGCCAGCGCGAGCATTATCAGAACGCCTGGAACGATGCCGGCCAGAAACAGGGAGTCGATCGAAACCTCGGCGATGATTCCGTAGATGATCAGGGGCAGCGACGGGGCAAAGAGCAACCCAAGACTGCCCGATGAAGTCACCAGACCCAGAGTAAAGCGCTCACTGTAGCCAGCCTGCACAAGAGCCGGAAACAGCAGCGCGCCGATGGCAATAATCGTAACGCCGGAGCCCCCGGTAAAGGCCGTGAACAGCGAGCACGTAGCCACGGCCACCATTGCCAGGCCACCTGGCAACCAGCCGATCAGGGCTGCACTGAGGCGCACCAGTCGGGCAGCCGCCCGACTCTCACTAAGGACGAACCCCGCAAATGTGAATAACGGAATAGCGAGAAGAATAGGAGTTTCGGCAATGCCGAAAATCTCAATCGGGACGGCCGTAAGGTCCACGCCCGTCCGGGAAAAGCCCAGCAGGGCTCCCGCCCCGATGATCGCAAACAGCGGTGCGCCAAGCACTGCCAGCAACACCAGCGCCAGGCTGGTGAGAATCATGCGGCATCCAGTCCGGCAGGCGGACTTGAGGGACGGAAATGCCGGGGCAAGCCGGCCAGATACCGGTAGGCAATCAGCGTGAACGCGACAGGGAGAATGGCCTGAAAGCCCCAGGCCGGCCATGTGCCAAGCACCTGATCACCGAACTCCCTGGTCTCCGCAACGAAGCGCCATGAGTACCAGGCGAGTATCGCGGATACGCCAGCCGCGAAGACATCCACCACCACTGCGGTTGCGCGCCGCCAGTTTGTCGGGAGAAACCTGGACAGGAGATCAATCCGGAGATGGACGTTATCCCTGCTGGCAGCAACTGCGCCCAGCATGGCGGACCACAAGACCAGCAACCGCAGTGCCTCATCAGCCCACGCAAGCCCGCCACCGAAAACACTCCGCAAGAGCACCTGGTAGGCCGCAAGTCCGATCATCGCAAACAGGACGATACCCAGCAGCGCGTTCTCAACCCAGCGACCGAGGCGCTCGGCAGGACCGGAGCCGGCAGGTTCTGGACGAGACTCCATCACGGAGTGGCGTTCGCTCCGGGCGCCACCGGTGGGTTCTTGCGATAGTCCTGCAGGTGACCCCGAAGCTCTCCAAGAAGCTCCGCAGAGAAGGTCCCCTTGGCGGCCATCTGGTCCATGGCGGCCGACACTGCGGCGCGCCACTCAGGTATCTCGGCCATATTGGGCGAGACAAACTGGAGGCCATTCACCTTCAGCGCCTGCTCTGCCTTGATGTTGTCGACACGATTCTCAACATCCAGTCGTGCATAGAGGGCAGACATGACTTCGCGCAGTACTGCCTGGTCGGCAGCGCTGACCTCCTTGAGGGCGCCCTGGTCGATCACCATGACACCAAGGGTATAGCTGAGCGGCTGCCGGGTGACGTACCTGGTCTTCGTGTACCACTGAAGAATGATCGCCCCGACAGGCGGCGCCGCAACGATATCCAGCAAACCGGTCTGGAGACCCGTCAGTACGTCCGTGATCGGCAAGACCACCGGGGACAAGCGCAGTGATTCCATCGCTAGGAAGCTGGTCTGGTCGCCCTCCGGCACCCAGATCTTCTGGCCGCGAAGGTCGGCAAGACCCATTACGGGCTTGCCCGACATGAAATACGCAAAGCCACCGCCGGCGAAACCATAGGAGGCAAAGCCGGCCTTCTCAAGTCCGGCAGCCAGCTTAGCGTCCATCCTCTTGCGGACGTAGTCCACCTCGTCCTGAGAGTTGAACTGCATGGGCAGGCCGTAGATCAGGATATCGGGATAGCGCTCTTCAAGGCCGTTGGAGGTGAACATCCCACCCTGGAGCTGACCGATGCGGATCTTGCGCAATACCTTCTTGTCGTTGCCCTGGATGCCGCCCCCATAGAACTTGAGATTGACCCGGCCTCCGGTGCGATCACGCACCTGCTGGCCTGCGGCGCGCAACTCCTTCATCCAGCCGGAACCCTCTGGCGCCACGGTAGCAAGCTTTAAATCCGTTGCCTGAAGGCTGACCGGCAGGCAGGCAATCAACATCAGACCTGCAAGGGTCTGCGACCAGGAGCGCTGCATTAGCGGTTCATCCCCATTGTGGTTGGTCGGTGCGGCATCAGAAGTAGTCGTTCGCCGCAGCCAGGAGCTCGGTTGCCTGCTTTTGAGCGAGTGTATTAAGCAGGGTATAACCCTCCTGTCGGGGATCGGCCGCCAGTACCTGATTGAGGAGGGAATCATAGAGTTCCCGATCATAAACAATCCGGGCGTAGCCCCGGGCATACTCAACCAGCACGCTAAGGTCGCGACCGCCGGTCAGCTCGATGGCCTTTTCGAAGTAGGCCCGCCCCTGCTCCGGCTGGCCGCCCAGGGCCGGTGGACGCAGTGTGTTCAGGATGCCCAGATAGGCGTTCACCGTGCCTGCCTCGTCGGGCGCGCCGATGACGAGTAAGCGAGCCAGAATTGCTTCGATGCGGGGCAATCCGGCGACTGCCTCCCAGTCGTCGCTGTGGGTCCGGACATAGGCGAGTGAACCCACGGCAAAACTGAACAGGGCGCCGGACTGGGCCGGCATCACCTTCTCGAGCCGGGCACTCAGATCAGCAAACGGGACGGTCTGAATATCGCAGGTGGCCTTGGTTGCCGAGCAGGTAGCCCGAGCCCCATAGAGACGGGCCCGGCTGGCGAGCGTGGCGGCCCGGTCAGGCTCTGTAACGAATACGATGGCATAGGCGGCGTAAAGCCGGGCGGCGGCTCCGAGGACTGCTGGCGTGGCGTCTGGGCTGGAGGCGAGCGAATCCAGCAACAGCAGATAGGCGGGCAGGCTTTCCCGCACCAGTTCAGGATCGTCCTGATTGAGGATCGCGGCGGAAAGGTTGTCAGCCAGGCCACCGGCAGCCGAACTGGCAATGCTGCTGCAGCCACTCAGGCCAGCGGCGCTGCACAGTCCGAGAAGTACGGCGAGCCTGGTGGCCCCACCCAAGGCGCCCGCCAGGCTTCCCGACACGCCATACAGAGCACGCAGAAGCGGAATGCCCACGACGCGCGCTCCGGGGTATCAGACCTTCTCGCGAATCCGGGCAGACTTGCCGCTGCGATCCCGCAGGTAATAGAGCTTTGCTCTGCGCACGGCACCACGCCGCTTTACCGTGATCTCGGCAACCGTTGGACTATGGAGCGGGAAAACCCGCTCTACACCTTCGCCATGGGAAATCTTGCGCACTGTAAATGAGGAATTCAAACCCCGATTACGGCGTGCCACCACCACCCCCTCGTAGGCCTGGAGCCGCTCGCGGGTGCCCTCCTTGACGCGCACCTGCACAACGACGGTGTCTCCCGGGGAGAAATCCGGTATGCCCGTCTTCAGGGCTTCCGCTTCCAGCTTTTCGATGATGTTTGCCATGTCAAATAATCCCAGTGATCAGTACGTCAATTTACCCTGCCCGACAGCCGGGCAGCATTACCATCAAGTGCCACGCTGCTCGGCGCGAAACTCGTCCAGCAGCCTGCGATCTTCGTCACTGAGCTCTGTGTTGCCCAGCAGGTCAGGTCGTCGAAGGCTGGTCCGACCCAAAGCCTGTTTCCTTCTCCACCGGCGAATCGCCTCGTGATTACCCTCCATCAGCACCCGGGGAACGGGCCTGCCACGGGCAACCTCCGGCCGGGTGTAATGGGGATAATCCAGCAGTCCAGTGGCAAACGACTCTTCCTCCACCGAGTGCTCATCGCCCAGCACGCCGGGACGCAGACGCAGGGTAGCGTCCATGATCGCCAGTGCCGCAATTTCTCCCCCGCTCATGACGAAGTCGCCCACGGAAACCTCTTCGTCCGCAGTACTCTGTATAAGTCGTTCGTCGAATCCCTCGTAGCGTCCAGCCACAAGAACCAGGCCAGGCAGGCTCGCATAGCGCTGGGCCGTTGCCTGATCAAAGGCCTTGCCCTGCGGACTCAAAAACACGACTGGACTGCCGCTGGGAACCTGCCCCCGCGCAGCTTCAATCGCTGTCGCGAAAGGCTCAACCCGAATGACCATCCCCGGACCGCCGCCGTAGGGCCGGTCGTCTACTGTGCCGTGCGGGTCGGTAGCGAAAACGCGGGGATCTACCGGGGTAACCCGCGCCAGATTCCGCCGGATAGCCCGACCGACCACCCCGAACTGCACCAGGGGCGCAAACATCTCGGGGAACAGGGTTACTACAGCCAGGTCCAAGTCAGTTTCCTTAAGTCCCGCCCCTTAACGAGGCAGCGTCTCAACTCCGGCTGAAAATCCGGCTGAAAATCCGGCTGAAAATCCGGCTAAAAATCCGGATCCCAGTTAACCGTAATCACACGGCGCTCGCCGTTGACGGATTCCACCACGCTCCCGTACAAGAACGGTATCAGGTGACGGCCCGTGCCAACGACAATCATCACGTCGTTAGCCCCGGTCTCGAACAACTGCTCCACGAAGCCAAGGCTGGTGCCTTCGCAGGTTCGAACCTCCATACCCTGGAGATCGACCCAGAAAAACCCCTCACCTGGTACGGCCTCACCGGCTCCCCTTCCAAGTTCGGGACCCAGCGTTGACCGCTCAACTTCGATCTCAGCCCCGATTAGCGCCGCTGCAGCATCGCGATCGTTGATGCCTGCCAGGGAAGCGACAACGCCATCTCCGTGCGCATGCCCGGCGCTAACCTCCTGCAGCGCTTCCCCGCCGTTCTGGAGCAAGAACCAGGGGCTGTACCGCACCACGTTCTCCCGCGGCGAGGTGTAGGAATAGACCTTGACCCAACCACGAACACCGAAGACGCCGGAGATGCGGCCTATGCCGATGCGCTTACTCAGGTCAGCTACTGGCTACAGACCAGACCTTAGGCAGCTTTGGCCAGAGCCTGCTGCCGAAACTCCTTGACAAGGGCAGCGACCCGCTCCGAGGGCTGAGCGCCAACGCCCTGCCAGTACTCGTAGCGGCCCACATCGACCCGGAGTCGCTCTTCCGACTCCGTGGCAATCGGGCTGAAAAATCCGAGGCGCTCGATGTAGCGGCCATCTCGTGCGCGCCGTGAATCGCAAACGACGAGGTGATAGAAAGGCCGCCCCTTGGCGCCTCCGCGGGACAGACGGATAGTGACCATCGCTCTTAAGCTTCCTTATGGCAAATTTGGATCGGTGGAAACCGATTAACCGCCGAATGTTACTCGAAAAATCGCCCAATGGCACCGGGTGCCTCGCTAACGGGGCAGCCCCGGGAACCCCCGCATCAGGCGCCGGAGGCCACCGTTGCCCATCTTTTTCATCATCTTTTGCATCTGGCTGTGCTGTTTCAGGAGGCGATTGACCTCCTGGACCGGCAATCCGGCCCCCCCGGCTATCCTCCGCCGACGGGAGCCGTCCACAATCGCCGGCCGGCGCCGTTCCCGGGGTGTCATGGAGTCAATGATCGCGATTTGGCGGCGCAACATCTTCGGCTCGATCTGTCCGGCGAGCTTGCCGGCTGACATACCCGCCGGCAGGGGCATCTTCTCGAGGAGGCTCTCAACGCCCCCGAGACCCGAAATCTGCTGCAACTGGGCCCGCAGGTCATTGAGGTCAAACTGCTTGCCGCCGGCCACCTTTTCCGCGAGCTTGGCCGCGGAATCATGGTCCGCCTTCCGCTGAACCTCCTCGACCAGGCTGAGTACGTCGCCCATACCCAGAATGCGCGACGCCATCCTGTCCGGGTGAAAGGTCTCAAGTTCGCTAACCGCCTCGCCCGTGCCCAGAAACTTGATGGGCTGGCCCGTGACGGTCTTTACCGACAGCGCTGCGCCACCCCGTGCATCGCCGTCGGCCTTGGTCAGGATCACGCCGGACAGGGCCAAGGCATCGCCGAACGCCCGCGCCGAGTTAACCGCGTCCTGACCCGCCATGCTATCCACAACGAACAGCGTTTCAACCGGATCCGTTCTGTCCCGGATGATCCGGAGCTCCGCCAGAAGTTCTGCATCCAGTCGGCTGCGGCCTGCGGTGTCGATGATCAGAACTTCAAGCTGGTCTCGCCGGGCGTCGGTCAGGGCCTTCTCGGCTATGCCCACGGCACCCAGGCTGATCTCTCCCGAGAGAAACGGCACGTTGATTGAGGCTGCAAGGCGTTCAAGCTGCAGAATCGCCGCCGGCCGCTGTGTGTCGGTACTGACGAGGCCCACCCGCTTGCCAAGGCGATCACGAATGAACAGAGCGAGCTTCGCTGCCGTGGTGGTCTTGCCAGCTCCCTGAAGGCCCGCCAGCAGAATCACCGCCGGGGGCTGGTGCCGGAGATTCAGCTCAGCGGCACCCTGGCCCAGCGCCCGGGTGAGCTCCTCGTGGAGTATGCGAACAAAGACCTGTCCCGGCGTCAGGCTCCGCAGGACGTCGGCACCCAGCGCCCGCTGGCGAACCAACTCCACAAAGTCGCGTACTACAGGCAACGCAACGTCTGCTTCTATCAGGGCGCGCCGTACGTCCCGAACTGCATCCTGAATGTTGTCTTCGGTCAGCCGCCCTCGGCCGCGAACCTGATCCAGAACACCGCGCAACCGTTCACTCAGAGTATTGAACATGACGAACCTGCTTAAGGCCCCAACAGCCGGCCACAGAGCAAATTGTAAGCTGCCACGACGGTTTGTTAGCAGCCGCTTCCAGAGGACCCCGCCTTGACAGTGTCGCTGGCGGGTTGTCACCATCGTCACGTGATGACCGGATTAGTGGGGCTTCCCCTTGCCTGACGACGTCGCCCCAGGACTGCAGGTTGGCTTGCAGGTTGGCTTGCAGATTGGCCCGCTGATTGGCCTGCTGGTCCTCCTTCTGCTGATCTCGGCCTTCTTTTCGGGTTCGGAAACGGCGCTCCTGACGCTCAACCGGTATCGGCTGCGCCACCGGGCGCGGCAGGGACATCTGGGTGCGCGCCTGGCAGAGAAGCTCCTGGCCCGCCCGGACCGCCTGATCTCGCTCATCCTTATTGGCAGCAATATCGCCAACACACTGGCGACATCCCTGGTAACAGTGGCTGCGCTGCGCATTGGCGGGCCGGCGGGCGTCGCAGTCGCCAGTGTCGGCCTCGCCTTTGTGATCATGGTTTTCACCGACGTGATGCCGAAGACCGTGGGTGCGCTCCGGTCCGAGCAACTCGGCCTGCCTGCGGCGGTTGTCTACTACGTCCTGCTGAAAGTAACGCTGCCCGTGGTCTGGGTGGTTACCGCGATCTCCAACGGCCTGCTGCGGGTCTTTGGTGTGCGGGGAGACCAGATCAGTCAGCACAATCTTACTCTCGACGAACTTCGGACGATCGTCACCGACGCCGGGGCCCTGCTCCCTCGCCGACGGCAGCGCATGCTCATGTCAATCCTGGAACTGGAAGACATGACGGTAGACGAGATAATGATTCCGGATAACGAACTCATCGGGGTCGACCTGGACGACGACTGGCTGTCGATTGTTGACACCATCACCCAGTCGCCCCACAGCAGGGTTCCGGTGTATCGCGGTAACGTCGAGAACCTCCTGGGCCTCCTGCACGTGCGGTCGCTGGTGGGCGCGATGTCAGCCACCCTGAACCAGGCGGTCATCGAGAGTCTGATGGCGGAACCCTTTTTTGTCCCGGAGGGTACTTCTGTGCACGGACTCCTGGTCCAGCTGCACCGCACCGGCCAGCGAACGGCCTTCGTGGTGGACGAGTACGGCGATATCCAGGGGATGCTAACTATCGAAGACATTATCGAGGAGATTCTGGGTGGGTTTTCTGCCAGCGCTGACACGAGCGACATGGACGTCCGCAGGGAAGGCTCCGAGGAGGCCTGGGTAGTAAACGCCGGAATCAACGTCCGAGCCCTCAACCGGATGATGCATTGGAGCCTGCCCACCGACGGCCCAACCACGCTTAACGGACTCATTCTGGAGAAACTCGAGAACATTCCCGCCAGCGGCACGCTGCTGCGACTGAATGACTATCAGGTCGAGATTCTGGCAATCGGCGACAATGCGGTGAGCACGGTGCGCATCAGGCCTCCAGAGCGGGCAGCATCCGCATGATGTCCCGAAGATTATCCGCCACGGTGATCGTGAGGCCCGGAACTGGCTGCTTGGGGGCATTTGCCCTTGGAATGACGGCGCGGGTGAAGCCAACCTTGGCAGCCTCCCTCAGACGCTCCTCGCCGTAGGCGACCGGCCGGATCTCCCCGGCCAGGCCAACTTCTCCAAATACCACCAGGTCCCGGGGAATCGGCCGGTCCCGAATGCTCGAGATCGTCGCCAGGAGGGCGGCCAGATCGGCTGAGGGCTCCATGATCCGAACCCCGCCGACGACGTTGACAAAAATGTCGTGGGCGTGGGTTGCGATCCCGCCATGCCGATGCAGGGCAGCGAGCAGCAGAGTGAGCCGGTTCTGCTCCAGACCAATGGCTACCCGTCGGGGGGGGCCACCGCTGCCCTGGTCAGCAAGCGCCTGGACCTCCACCAGCAATGGCCGACTCCCCTGATGTACCGCGGTCACCACGCTTCCGGGCACCGGGTCACCACGCTGGGAAACAAACAGGGCTGATGGGTTACGGACTTCCCTGATGCCGCCTTCCGACATGACGAAGATGCCGAGTTCGTTCGCCGCCCCGAAGCGGTTCTTGACCGTCCGCAGTATCCGGTAGCGGCTTGCTACCTCACTCTCGAAGTACAGGACGACGTCCACCATGTGCTCAAGCAGCCGTGGCCCGGCAATCTGCCCGTCCTTGGTCACGTGACCCACCAGAAAGACCGCAATTCCCGACTGCTTGGCGAGCCTGACCAGCAGCCCGGCGCAGGTTCGGAGCTGATTGGGAGAGCCGGGTGTGGACGGCAGGAGGTCTGTAGCCATGGTCTGGATCGAATCGACAATGAGGCATCCCGGACGGGTCTCCTGGACCGCGGCGAGGACCTCCTCTACCCGCGTCGTGGCGATGGCCGCCACGGACCCCAGATCAGCGCCAAGTCGCTGCCCGCGCAGACTGATCTGCTGGAGAGACTCTTCGCCGCTGGCGTAGAGCGTTCCACCCACTGTCCTGAGGTGCGCGGCCGCCTGCAGAAGCAGCGTGGACTTGCCGATACCCGGATCGCCACCCAGCAAAACGACAGACCCGGGCACCAGCCCTCCCCCGAGCGTGCGATCGAGTTCGGTGAGACCGGTCGAGACGCGCACAACGGTCTCGGTGCCCACGTCAGAGAGTTTCCGGACTGGGACAGTGCCCGGGGTCACTGCGGCTCTGGCCAGGCCGCTGGCCAGGCCGCTGGCCACCGGTTCGAGCGAATTCCAGGCGCCACAGGCGGCACACTGGCCCTGCCATTTGGAGGTGCCAGCGCCACAATCGCTGCAGACATAGGTCTTGTTGGCTTTTGCCATGGGCGCCTCAGGATTGAACTCGCAGCATTGTGGGCCAGGAAAGGCGCATTTTCGCGACGGGCAGCCCCGCGACCAGCCCGAAAAATACCACCCAGGTCTCACACCGCAAGCCCTGATCCGCATACTATTTTGTAATGCTCTCACAGGACACTAAACGGACGGGTCTGCCCAGCGAGGCTGCTCAGGCGGGGGTGTGCGCCGTTCTGGCCCTGTTCTTTGCCCTGGGTGGCGACCGGCTGGTCGGCATTGAAGGGGGTTTCTATGACCTTTGTCAGCGGCTGTCCGCCCGCCCAGTCAGAGCCCCGGTAGTCATCGTCAACCTCGATGCAGACACCAAGAATCTATGGGCACTGCCACGGCTGGATGACCTCATCACAAATCTGAAGGCTGCTGGGGCCCGGCTGATCATCCCGGCCACCCCTGCCCCGCCGCCAGCAGGGTCGGACGATGTCAGCCGGCTCCAGGCACTCCTCCGGCTCGAGGAGCGTGGCGGAGCGCTTCAGAGTCGAACCGAGCCCGGCCTTCTCAGCAGACAACTGGTGGAGATCGAAGCGCGAATTGCCCAGCAGGAACGCGTCGCCGCGGCGGTACAGGCAGCCAGTAACGTCGTCCTCGGCCTGCCAACCGCCGAAGTCCGGCCGGGGGGAACACCGGGAACTGGCATCTGCGCCGAGCGGGTCGCGGCCGCGAGTCCTCGCTTCGCCGTTCTTGAGAATAGCCGGCCGAAGACGGCGATGCTGGCACCAGCAGCGGGGGTACTCTGCACTGCCGCCGCGACGGTCGGCCACTCCGCACTGCTTACCGACCGCGATGGCGTGGTGCGGCGTGCGACACCGGTCCTGACCACAGATTCGGGCAGTCTTCCGTGGATTGCACTGGCGGCATTCGATCTGGAGTTCGGTGCGCCCCGCGCCGTCGGTAATCTCGCGCGTTTCTACCAGGCTCAGGCTGGGGCTGAGGGCTTTCCAGTGATCTCCGCCAAGGACGTGCTCAGCGGGAGGAGTGCCGCTGGCATCCGTGACCGCTATGTTGTGATCGGCACCGCTGTCGGAGGACCCGCGGACAGCGTGCATACACCAATGGCAAGGGATGACGGAGTGGCCGTCCTCATCGCCACGGATCTTGCCAACTACCTGTCCCAGGAACACATCCGACGCCCGGGGTGGGCGCTATGGCTGGAGATCGGTCTTGCGCTCCTGCTGGCTGTCGGTGCGGTAATTGTCGGCAGGCTCAGCCTGCCCAAAGCAACACTCGTTGCCGCCTCGGGAATGCTGCTGCTGCTCGTGACCGAGTATCTGCTGATCAGCTATGCCGGTCTCTGGCTGCAGCTGGCGGGGCTGGCGCTCTTCTGCCTCACAGGAGTTGCAGTTCTGCAGTTCATCATGCAGCTGCCGTACCGCTCTGGCGCTAGTGTGGCCGCCGATACCACCAGGCTCAGCATCGACGCTGCGGGCACCGCTCAGGAGCTCGACCTGGGATTCTCAGTGCTGCGGCAGCAGCCAACCACGGAGCGCACCAAGCTGCAGCTCTATGAGCTTGCGATGGAACACGGCAAAAAGCGGAACTATGCCAAAGCGGAGCGCGTGTTTCGCCACCTCGCTGCCAGGGATCCGGGCTATCGCGACGTGGCGGCGAAGCTCGAAAAGCTCTCCGGAGCCCGGGGGGTAGCGCCCCCGGCCCCCCGCGTTGCCCGCTCCCAGCCGACCGCACAGGAACTTCCGACTGCCCCATCTCCGGCGGGACGGACTCTCGGACGCTACGAACTGGAGAGGGTCATTGGTCGCGGAGCCATGGCCACGGTCTACTTGGGCCGCGATCCGACGATCAATCGACGGGTGGCAATCAAGACACTGCCGCTTGCAGAAGAGTTTGCCGAGAGCGACCTCGCCACGGCCCGGTTGCACTTTCTCCGGGAAGCGGAATCAGCAGGACGCCTCAATCATCCCTATATCATCTCCATTCATGATGCAGGCGAAGACAACAACGTCGCCTATCTGGCCATGGAGTACTTTGAGGGCAAGCCCCTTAGCCATTACGCCCAGCTGGGCCGGCTCCTGCCTCCCAAGGTAGTCTTTGAGCTCATGGCCAGGGCTGCTGAGGCGCTCCACTATGCCCATACCCAGAACGTCGTCCACCGGGATGTGAAGCCTGCCAACCTGATGTACGACCTCGCATCGGACAGGTTCAAACTCACTGACTTCGGCATCGCCCGACTGACAGATGCCAGTCGAACCCGCACAGGGATCATCCTGGGGACGCCATCCTATATGTCCCCCGAGCAACTCTCTGCCAGCAAGGTCTCGGGTCAGACCGACATCTACTCTCTTGGCGTTACCATGTATCACCTGCTGACAGGTGCGCCGCCATTCCAGGCAGACTCGATTCCCCTCTTGATGGAAAAAATCGTGCATCATCGGCATCGTCCGGTTGCCGAGATACGCGATGACATCCCAAGCTGCGCCGATGCGATTCTGGAACGCGCACTCGCAAAGAACCCGACGGACCGGTACGAGGCCGGCAAGGCCATGGCATTGGCCCTGCGGGAATGTTGCAGTACCTTCCCTTCGGAAGTCCTGTGAGCCTCCACACTAAATTCAACAACGTCCAGGTCTCCGATCCCGGTCGGGTCAGGGAGCACAACGAAGACGCCATTGGCGCCAATAGCGATACGGGCCTGCTCGTGCTGGCAGATGGCATGGGTGGCTATAACGCAGGAGAGGTTGCCAGCAGCATAGCCGTGCGCACCCTACTGGAACTGGTACCACCGGCCTGCGAGCGGGAGTCACGCAACGCGACGGACCCGGAAACCAGCCTGATGCGTCAGACCATCATTCTCCGGAACGCTATTGCCCGTGCCAACCGGGTCATTTACCAGACCGCGCAGATGCAGCCCCAGTGCGAAGGGATGGGCACCACCATTGTGGCCTGCCTGTTCTACGACAACCGCATGTCCATCGCCCATGTCGGGGATTCCCGGCTATATCGTTTTCGTCGCAATCGTTTCGAACAGTTAACGATGGACCACTCCCTCCTGCAGGAACTCGTGGCCCGGGGCTTTTACTCGCAGGAAGAGGCCGCGCGGTCCGCCAATCGCAACTACGTGACCCGGGCACTGGGGGTGGAGACCACGGTCCAGGTTGAGGTCCAGGAGGTCGAGGTCCAGGAAGGTGATATCTACCTGCTCTGTTCAGACGGCCTTCCCGACATGGTAGAAGACGCGGATATTCACTTAACGATCAGCACTTTTAGTGCTAATCTTCCAATGGCTGCTCAACAGTTGGTCCAGCTAAGCAATGACCACGGGGGGAAGGACAATGTCTCGGTCATCCTTACTCAGGTTATCGAGCCTTTTCCGGCCAAGACCAGCGTGTTCGCCCAGTTTCGGCACATCTTTCAGTAACCCGTCTTTTAGTGACCCCTCCTTTAGCAAGGTTGGACAGGGATTCCGGTCATGGCACGACTGCTTCTAAGCCTCGACGGGCAGGTTCTCGCCGAGTACAACGTGTCCAAGGAGAGGTACACGGTTGGCCGTCTTCAGGATAATGACATTCGGATCGATAACCCCACGATCAGCGGACACCATTCCCTGATCATCAATATCCTTAATGACTCGTTCCTTGAGGACCTAAACAGTACCAACGGCACCTACGTCAACGGCCGGCTGATCAAGAAGCACGCTCTGCAGAACGGTGACGTCGTCACCGTAGGCCGTCACCAGCTCCGCTTTCTGGACGAGTCCGCCGACGAGGAAGACGAGTTTGCCAGCACGATGGTCATTGAACGTCAGGCCGGTGGTATGGAGTCGCTGGCCAAGGCCGCTGCCCTGTCGGCCAGCAGGCACGCGGATTCGAGTACCGGCTCAAACGGAGCTGCGCCCAGTCCGGCTACCGTTCGCCCCGCTGGCGCCGAACCCGCCGCCAAACCCCTGGCGATCGCGAAGGTTCAGGTTCTGAACGGGTCGTTTCAGGGCCGTGAGATCACGCTCAACAAGGCGCTGACGACGCTGGGCAGGCCTGGAGCGCAGGTGGTCGCGATTACCCGTCGCGCAGATGGGTATCACCTGGTGCAGGTTGAGAACAGGTCTGACAAGGATCAGCCAAAGCTCAATGGCCAGGAGCTGGGCGCCCGAGCTCGCAAGCTCGCCGACAATGACGTCATCGAGATTATTGGCATCAAGATGGGGTTCTTCCTGACCTGACACGCCACCACGGGCCGCCCTTAGTCCGGCGCCGTTTCCGCCTCGACGCGCACTGCCACCCGCTGGTTGATGCCCGTCATCAGCGTCCATGGAATGGTGCGGGCGGCGCCCGCAACCTCTTCGACGGTCGGGCCATCTCCCCAAAGGACGACCCGGTCCCCTGCCCTGGCCCCGGGCACGTCGGTCAGATCTATGGTCAGCATATCCATCGAGACGCGGCCGACCAGAGGCGCGAGCCGCCCGCCAACGGCCACCGGGGTTCCAGCACCCACATGCCAGGGATAGCCGTCGGCGTAGCCGGCCGCTGCAACACCCAGGACACTGGTGCGGGGGGCTACCCAGTGACCGCCATACCCCACCCGCTGCCCCGCCGGGACAACCTTTACGGAAATGAGCCGGGTCTCAAAGGACATCGCCGGACGCAGTCCCAGTTCGCTGGCCGTCTTACCCCGCAAGGGCGACGCACCGAACAACATGATTCCAGGACGAACCCAGTTGAGGCCGGTATAGCGCAGAACGCCCGGGCTTCGGAGGGTCTCCGGCCACTGCAGGATAGCGGCCGAATTGGCGACACTGACGTCCCCATCCCAGGTCACAAGCACACTACGGAAGCTCTGCAGCTGGGCGGGCGTGATCGGGTCTGTCGGGTCATCGGCACATCCCAGGTGAGTCATCAGCGTCAGGGACCGGACCGTCGGGGCAGACCGGAGCCGCCGGAGCAGCTCAGGAACCATGGCAGGCTCCACACCCAGTCGCCCCATACCCGTGTCGACCTTGAGCCAGCACGCGATGGGGCTGGCCACGGCGGTCGTTTCCAGTAGCCCGACCTGCTGGCTGGAGTGCACTACCACATCGAGAGCAAGGTCCGAGGCAGCGCGGATCTCTTCGGCCATCAAGCAGCCGCCGAGTATTACCAGGCGCTTCTGGATCCCGGCCTCCCGAAGCTGCACGGCTTCCTCCAGGCGCGCCACGGCAAAGGCCTCAGCGTTCTCAAGGATACGGGCAACCTGAATCAGTCCATGACCGTAGGCATTCGCCTTAATGACTGCCAGTACGGCACAACCCGGGGCCAGCTCGCGTACCCGGTTGAGATTACTCTGCAGCGCTGACGGTCGAATGACCGCAACCGCCGCTGGCGTCACTGAAAGCCCTCAAGCTCTGGCGAGTAGTTTTCAAACTTAGTGAACTTGCCGAGGAAAGTCAGGGGAAACTCCCCAGTAGGCCCGTTCCGCTGCTTAGCCACGTTGATATCGGCGATACCCTTGCGCGGGCTGTCGTGGTTGTAAACCTCATCGCGGTAGATGAACAGGATCAGGTCCGCATCCTGCTCGATAGCTCCCGACTCGCGCAGATCGGACATCACCGGCCGCTTGTCGGTTCGTGACTCCACACTTCTGTTGAGCTGAGACAAGGCGATTATCGGCAGACGCAGCTCGCGAGCAAGACCCTTAAGCGAACGCGAGATCTCGGAGATCTCCGTCGCCCGATTCTCGGCCGTGCCAGCCACACGCATCAGCTGCAGGTAGTCGATGACGATCAGGTCCAGTCCACGCTCGCGCTGCAAGCGGCGCGCCCGTGCCCGTACCTCCGTGGGCGTCATGGATGGCGTGTCATCAATATAGATGGGCGCTTCTGCCATCTGCTGAATGGCCCCGTTGATGCGCGGCCAGTCGTCATCGCCAAAGCGTCCGTTCCGCAGGTGCGCCTGGTCCACACGGCCAAGCGAGGACACCATGCGGAAGGCCAGCTGCTCCACCGACATCTCCATACTGAACACCGCCGCGGATCGCTGGGCTCCGAGTGCGGCATTCTCGGCAATATTCAGTGCGAGGCTCGTTTTCCCCATGGACGGGCGACCGGCAATGATGACCAGGTCGCCCGGCTGCAATCCCGCGGTTATCTCATCAAGCTTGGTGAAGCCGGTCGGCAGGCCCGTAATTGAGCCCTTGGACTGGTGCAGCTTGTCGAGACGGTCGACCGTCGAGTTAAGGACTTCACTCAGGCGCACAAATCCGGTGCCACGACGTTGTCCCCGCTCCGCGATCTCGAATACCCGACGCTCTGCCTCATCGACGAGCTCGGCAATCGGCCGGCCCTCCGGCCGGTAGGCAGACGACGCAATCCCGTTGCCAACTTCGATGAGACGACGCAGCAGCGCCCGCTCACGAATGATGCGCGCGTAGTAAGCCACGTTCGCCGCGCTGGGAGTGTCGCTGACGAGGTCGCCCAGATAGGCGGCCCCGCCCGCCTCGGCCAGCTCGGACCGCGAGGCCAGATACTCACCAAGCGTAACGGAGTCGGCAGGCTGACTGCGCTCGGCCAGCCCCTGGATGGCACTGAAGATGAGCCGATGATCGGGGCGGAAGAAGTCTGGAGCAGAGACCAGATCGGCAATGCGGTCCCAGCTACTGTTGTCGAGCATCAGGCCACCAAGCAGCGCCTGCTCGGCCTGATTGGAACTCGGCGGCACCGGGAGGTCAGTCATTGACCCGGTATCGCGTCGCGGCCCGGGTATTGCCATGTGCGCTTGCCGATTCTCGCCCTGTAGTCCTGAATCCTGCCAGGAGCCGACCGGGCCGGGCCTAGCTGGCCTGGCCGCTGTCGGCCTCGGCAACGACCGTAATGCGAATTGTCGCGTTCACGTCGCTGTGCAGGTGAAGGACGATGGCGTGTTGGCCCACAGTGCGGATCGGGCCATCCGGCAGGCGAATCTCGGCACGCTTGATGGGCACGCCGGCCGCTGTGCAGGCCTCGGCAATATCTGCGGTACCCAGGGACCCGAACAACTTGCCTTCGGTGCCTGCCTTCGCGGCGAGACGCAGAGTCAGCTTGGCGGCACTGGCAGCTCGCTGGGTGGCGGCCTGAAGTTCATCAGCTTCCTTCTTCTCAAGGTCTGCGCGGCGTGCCTCAAAGATGGCGATGTTGGAGGGGGTCGCGAGCGTTGCCTTGGCCCGGGGCACGAGGAAATTGCGGCCGTAACCGGAACGGACCTTGACGCGGTCGCCAATGTTGCCCAGGTTTTGGACTTTCTCGAGAAGAATCACGTCCATGCTTAGACTCTCTTAGGTTAAGTTTGGCGCCAGTCGGGGGCGCGTATTAAACCACATTCGCGGGCCGCCGGCGCAGGGTAAAGGCGTTGTCGACCAGGCCGGCAATCGCCAGGACCAGCAGCACAAGGCCCGCTGGCGGCGCGCCCAGCAGCAAGGGCCCGTAGAGCACCAGGGGCCAGATGCGGGGCCAGCGCCGCTGGTCCGCGGTCCAGTGAACAATCGCAAGACCCTGGGTCGCGAAGCCCGTACCAAGCACCAGGAGCGCTCCACCCCCGACGCTCACGAACCCGGCGAAAGTCAGTACTGTGGCTACTCCGGCCGCGAGCGAGAGCACCAGACCGAGGCGCAGCTCCAGGAACTGCCGCCGCCATTCGCCACCGTTGTGATCCCGGTCTAGCCAGAGGCCCAGCATCACGGCCAGCACGAGGGTCGAGAGCAGGCTGGCGCCGATAATCCCGTGCATCAGGGTTGCCACCGTGCCCAGCCAGCCAGCCGGCAGACCGCTCACCTGGGGCAAACCAGCCGCCTGGATCAGGGCCTCCAGAACCGGCTGCCAGTGGGCGCGGGCATCTGGAATGGCCACACCGCCTACCAGGACTCCGAGCAGGGCCAGAACCACGAGCGCCTGGACCGCAAGGTCCACGGACTGGTAACGACCCAGAAGGATGCCACTCAGGAGCGCGCCACCCCACAGGGCAGCGCCCAGGGATGCCGTCAGGGCGCCAGCCCCGGCCGCCCCGCTGCCCGACAGGGCCACAAGGCCCGTGAGCAGAGCCACGCTGACCGCGACATCCAGGGCCGCTGTCTGTCCGCCATTACGCCGGGCAGTGATGACCACGATGGCCGCACTGATGAGATTGGTCAGGGGCAGAACAAAGCTTATGACGATCCCGGCGATCCGCGACCATCGGTACTTCAAGAGCCATTCAGAGAAGGCGTTTACGGTAGCGACCCATCAGCCCGGCGCGGCCCGAACACAGACGCCCGGGTCGCCCTCCGGATCTCAGTGCTTGTCCGTATAGGGCAGCAGCGCCAGAAAACGGGCTCGCTTCACCGCTGTGGACAACTGGCGCTGATACCGCGCTTTGGTGCCCGTAATCCGGCTCGGCACGATCTTCCCGGTTTCCGTGACATACGCGCGCAGCGTCTCGAGATCCTTGTAGTCAATCTCCTTGATGCCTTCGGCCGTGAACTTGCAAAACTTGCGACGACGAAAATACTTGCTCATGAATTAGTGTCCTTAAAGGATCGGTACAGACTGCGGTCTAGGTGCTGACGCCATCGGCACTGGCCGAGTCGCCATCATCCCCGCGGGGCCTGCCCGGGCCGTCGTCGTTGTCCTCGGAGCGCCCCAGTACGGCCCGACTGCCGTCATCAGCAGCCTTGACCAGCGGCGACGGGTCAGTGACCCCATCATCCCGACCCATCACCAGGTGACGCAGGACCGCATCACTGAAGCGAAATGAACCAACGAGCTCGGCCAGCGTGGCCTGGTCGCACTCGATGTTCATAAGCGCGTAGTGGGCCTTGTGGACCTTATTGATGGAATGCGCCAGCTGGCGCCGACCCCAGTCCTCAACACGATGGATGCTGCCACCGCCGGCAGTAATCATCGTGCGATAGCGCTCGATCATGGCGGGCACCTGCTCGCTCTGATCGGGATGGACGAGGAAAACAATCTCGTAGTGACGCATGGCAACTCCTTGTGGATTAAAGCCACCCATCTGGCGCCGGGTAACCTGGGCTAGGACATCCAGGCGCCGGGACCGTGTGGTGTGGCAAGGGCCGCTGGGGGAAAGACCCCCTGGTGCGGGACGCGAATCCTACCGGAGAGGACTGCCTCGAGGCAACCTGTCCGCTACCGAGCGCTGGCGCAGGCACTCATAAAGGCAAATTCCGGTCGCCACGGCCACATTCAGGCTGCTGACGGTACCGAGCATGGGAAGCTGAACCCTGTGGTCGCAACGCTCGCTGGTCAACCGCCGCAGCCCCTCCCCTTCAGCACCGAGAACCATGGCGATGCCAGTAGTGAGATCTACGTCGTACAGTGACGTTTCTGCCGCGTCGTCCGTGCCGACGATCCACAAACCCTGGCTTTTCAATGCCTCGAGAAAGCGCACCAGGTTGCTGACCTGCACGAGGGCCTGGGATTCAGCGGCTCCCGCCGCCACCTTGCTGACAACCGGGGTTACATCCACATTCCGGTGGCGGGCTACGACCACCAGATTGACCCCTGCTGCATCAGCCGTCCTCAGGCAGGCGCCAAAATTGCGGGGATCCTGTACGCCATCGAGAACCAGAACGAGTGGGCGCGGAACCCGCGCCAGAAGATCCCGGGCTGCGCCCTCCGAGAGCGGCCCTGATTCCGTCGCCAGAGCAGCGACACCCTGGTGTTTCGGGGTACCCGTCAGCTTCTCGAGTTCATCCGCTGAAACCTGCGCGATCCGGATACGGTCGGAAAGCACAGCGGCAAGTCTTGCCCGGCGCTCTTCGCCCAGATCCGACTGGAGATAAACACGCTCGACTGCGTCAGGCCGTGACAGCAGGAGCTGCCGCACCGGATGAATGCCGTAAACGAGACGCTGGCTCATCGGACCGCTAGCGACGCGACCGGGAGCTGCGCTTCGGGCCGGTGCTCCGCGGCTCTGCGGGTCGCCTCCCTGGTGGCTGCTGTCCACCGCCCGCCTCGAGCGCCAGATCGATCTTCGCCTCGTCGGTATCCACCCGGACCACACGCACGCGGACGTCATCCCCCAGGCGAAACGCGCGCCCGGTTCGCTCGCCCTTCAGGCCGCGCGCCCCGGGTTCGAGGTGATAGTAATCACTCGGCAGACTCGTCACGTGAATGAGTCCGTCCACGAGCAGGTCGCGGAGCATCACGAAGAGGCCGAAATGGGTTACGCCCGTGACCACGCCATCCAGCGTGGCGCCAACCTGATCCTCCATAAACAGGCACTTGCAGCGCGACTCGACGTAACGGGTGGCCTCGTCTGCCCGGCGCTCCTGCATTGACGTCGTCGTACCCAGCTGCTCGGCTGCCGGTATCTCCACGGGAAAGGCTGCGGGCTTGCCGCCATCGAGCAGGTGGCCGATCCCGCGATGCACGAGCAGATCCGGGTAGCGGCGGATCGGGGACGTGAAATGGGCGTACGTGCTCAGCGCCAGGCCAAAGTGCCCCTTGTTGGCGGGCTGATACACCGCCTGTTTCATGCTCCGGAGGACCGCAGTCGCCAGCATGGTGAAATCGGGCCGGTCACTAATCAGCTTGAGGACCCGATTAATCTCAGCAGGTCGTGTTCCCGCAGTCTCCGCAATCGGTATGCCAAGCCCCTGAAACAGGAGGCGCAGATCGTCCAGCCTGTCCCCTTCGGGTCCCGCATGGACGCGATACAAGGTCGTCAGCTTGTGCTTACCAAGGTAGCGAGCCGCCTCTACGTTGGCCGCAATCATGCATTCCTCGATCAGACGGTGGGCGTCATTACGGTGCCGGGATGCCACACCGACGATGCCACCGGCAGCGTCCAGCTGGATCTTGATCTCGGGAAGATCGAGATCGAGAGCCCCGCGCCGCCCGCGCGCCAGATGAAGACCAGCAAAGACTCCGTAGAGGTTGTCAATAACAGGCTGAACTGCCTTCGGGACCCCTGAGCCCGGCTGGCCCCGCTGGTACAGGTCCACGGCGTTGTAGGTCAGGCGAGCCCAGGAATGCATTACGCCCCGGTAGAACCTGGAACCCGTAACGTTGCCGTTTTGGTCAACGTGCATGTCGCAGACCATGCACAGGCGATCCACGGCGGGCTTAAGGGAGCACAACTCGTTGGACAGTTCCTCGGGCAGCATCGGGACGACCCGGTCAGGAAAGTACACCGAAGTGCCCCGGCGCCGGGCCTCGGTATCGATTGCCTCCCCGCTTCTGACATAGTGGGAAACGTCAGCGATGGCAACGATGAGCCGCCAGCCATCACCCTGAGGCTCCGCAAACACAGCGTCATCGAAGTCCCTCGCGTCTTCGCCGTCGATTGTTACCAGCGGCAGCGTGCGCAGGTCGGTCCGGTCGCGCTTGTCGGCTGGCGCGACCTCAAGTCCGACGAGGCGCGCATCCGCCAGCGCCTTCTCTGGCCAGCGGGACGGAATATGGAACATCTCTATGGCTGCGTTCGTCAGCACCCGGGGATCGCGCGGATCGCCCAGAACTTCAACTACCCTGCCACGGGCCTCGTGGGCAGGACCCGGATACTCAAGAATCTCAAGCTTTACGAGCTGGCCGGGCTCCGCATTGCCGCGGTCCTGGTCAGTGACAATGAAATGGTGAGGTGAGCGGCCACTCTCAACGACCCAGCCAAGATCACGCTCCCGGTGGTACCGGCCGACGAAACTGTCCCTGCTGCGCGCAAGGATCTCCACCACGGTGCCCGCGCGACGACCGCCCCGCCCGCTTCCAGAGAGCCGGACGGCGACCCGATCACCGTCCAGCACGGCGCGCATATCCGGTACCGGCAGATAGACGTCATCGGAGCCATCATCCGGGACCAGAAAGCCGAAGCCATCCCGGTGGGCAGTGACTGTTCCGGGAATAACGTCGAGCTTCTCGCTGAGGCAATACTCGCCGCGGCGGTTGACCAGCAACTGCCCCGCGGTGCGCAGTGCCTCAAGGCGGCGACGGAGATCTGCGACCTGTCGCTCGCCGGTCACCTCGAGCAAAGACGCCAGCGCGGCCAGAGTCAGTGGAACCCCCTGCTGACGAAAGACGGCAAGGAGGGAATTGGGGTCCGGAACCGGGTGGCGGTAAGCCGAATTCGGGCTGGTTTTGGCGGGGCCTGCTGTTGGCGACGGCCGCCGCCCACGCTGCTTACGCATCTAGTGCTGCTATCAATTCTGTCATTTCGTTGACAAGCATACAGCCTGCCATTAGATTGCCGCACTCTTAATTAAGCCGTACCACCGCGCCGGGGTGGCGGAATTGGTAGACGCGCTGGCTTCAGGTGCCAGTGGGGGTAACCCCGTGAAGGTTCAAGTCCTTTCCTCGGCACCACGTGAGACGATTTAAGGCGGCGTCACCTTGCGCAGGGGCGTCACCTTGCGCAGGGGCGTCACCTTGCGCAGGTTTGAGCAGCTACCCGGCTGGCGCTGAGTAGCTGGCCTTTACCAGTGAATCGAAGTCTTCAGCGTAGGTTTTCAGGCTCTTCTGCAGGTGCTTTTCCTGGGCTGGAGTGAGCTTTCCGAGGACCTCTGCAACCAGCCTGAAGGAGAGCTGCCTGTTCTCCTCAACGAGAGACCGGTATCCGGGGGCATCAAACTGGTTGGGGTTCAGTACAAGCTCAGTGAACCGGTCCGCAAAGACCGGATCAGCTTTCCTGCCCGCCATCAGCGCCCGAAACTCTCCCTGCCAGACCGCCCGCCGACGGAGCCAGTCGCCAGAAAGGTCGTGCATCTGCGCCGTCTGCCCAGTGACCAGAGCCTCCTGGGAGGCATTCAGCTTGCCGGTGAAGCGGCGAAACGCCCGGGTTATCTCCTTGTCCTGCTTGGCACGGCGCTCTTCGGGACTGACACCTGAGTAGTCCTCCTCAAGCTCGCCGTTCTCCTCGGCAAGCCTCGCGAAAAGTGATTCAACCTGCTCATCGGACAGTGTCTGCAGCAGGCGGGCCAGGTCCGGAGCCACGTGCTGAAGCAGCGCGTCCCACAACCCAACAACCTCCGCGTAGCGGGCGGCCAGAAACTCCGCGTCGACGGAAGTCTCCGCCCCTTCGAGCACCCTGCGAGCCAGCGCTGCGTAGTTTGGCAGCTGGGTGGTGCGATGCCAGCTGAGAGTCTCGGCAATCAGCCGCTTCGCCTCCGGCTCCTGCACCCGGTCCAGCTCAAAATAATCCTCGAGATACCAGAGTGCCAGCCAGTCCAGCTGGTTGTAGACGACGCGAATAACGCAGCCCCCTAGCAGCGTTACCACCAGCAGCCCGGATATCAGCAGGCGGACCCCGCGCCAATGGCGGGTCCACAGACTGTCGGGCGGGAATGTCATGACCCGCACAGATTCAGGGCGCTGGCTCAGCCATAGGGGTGACGAACAATGATGTTGTGATCGCGATCAGGACCCGTCGAGATCATGTCGACGGGTATGCCGACTATGTCCTCAAGCCGCTGCAGATAGGCCCGAGCCTCAGCCGGCAATCCGTCAATACTTCGGATGCCCTTCGTGGACCCGGACCACCCCGGGACTTCAATGTAAGCAGGCTCTACAGCACTGTACTGATCAACGAGCAGCGGCGGACTGCTGCTCACTTGCCCATTCAGACGGTAACCCGTACAGACCTTCACGACGGGAAAGCCGTCCAGAACATCAAGCTTGGTGACGCACAGGCCGGTCACACTGCTGTTGATTACGGCCCGCCGCACGGCTACAGCATCAAACCAGCCACAGCGCCGGGGCCGGCCCGTGGTGGACCCGAACTCGACTCCCACTCTTGCCAGCCGCTCGCCGGCCTCGTCAAACAGTTCCGTGGGGAATGGTCCACTGCCCACGCGAGTGGCATAGGCCTTGACGACCCCAAGCACATAATCAAAATCGGTTGGCCCAAGGCCCGAGCCAGTGGCAGCGGCACCCGCCGAAGTGTTAGAGGACGTGACATACGGGTACGTACCGTGGTCGACGTCCAGAAGTGCGCCCTGGGCGCCCTCAAACAGCAGCTTCGCCCCGCTGCGGCGCAGATCACTCAGGTAGGCAACCGTATCGATAACCATCGGCCGAATGCGGCGGGCCAGTGTCAGACACTCTTCCAGCGTTGCATCCAGACTGACTGGCTCGGCCGAGTAGTAGCTCCCCAGCATGAAGTTATGCAATTCCATAACCGCGGCGAGTCGCTCGCCGAACAATCGTTCGTCGAAAAGGTCTGCCACGCGCAGGGACCGTCGTCCGGCCTTGTCCTCGTAGGCCGGGCCTATACCCCGACCCGTGGTACCAATCGGTCGGTTACTCAGCGCACGCTCCCTAGCCTGATCCAGGGCTATGTGGGTCGGCAGGATCAGCGGGCACGCCGGGCTGAGTTTGAGCCGGGTAGCCACGGCGATGCCCCGGGCTTCGAGGCCGTCAATCTCTTTGACCAGCGATGGCAGATGGACCACGACCCCATTGCCGATGACGCAGGCCACGCCGGGATGCATGATTCCCGAAGGGATCAGGTGGAGGACGGTCTTCTCACCATTGATAATGAGGGTGTGACCGGCGTTGTGGCCGCCCTGAAAGCGCACCACAGCCTGAGCCTGCTCAGTCAGCAGGTCTACGATCTTGCCCTTTCCTTCGTCACCCCACTGCGTGCCGATGACGACTATGCTCTTGCCCACGATCAGGATCCGCTCCGCACGAACGCCAGCAACACAACCCCGGCCAGCATGCTCGCCAACCCGAAAATGCGGAGCTGCCGGGCGGGCAGCCCCGCAATCAAACTCATGCTCCGTCGCCAGCCCTCGGGACTCAGGAAGGGCAGGATGCCTTCCAGCACGAGATAGAGGGCAAGCCCTGTCAGGAAATCATTCCAGTCCATCGCTTCAGTTACAGCGTCGCGCAGGGCATACGGCGGGCCTCGACGGCCTTCTTTCGCCGCAGGGAATCGCGGGCCCGGTCAGCGCCCTGCGTCCGGCCGCTCCATGTAGCGGAAGAACTCGCTGTCCTTGTCGAGGACCAGGAGGTCACTCTCCTTACCCAGAGACCGGCGATATGCCTGGATGCTCCGGTAGAAGGCGAAGAACTCCGGATCCTTGCGGTAGGCCTCCGCATAAATCTGCGCAGCCTCCGCATCGCCGGCACCCCTTACCTTCTCTGCCTCGCGATAGGCTTCGGCAAGAGTGACTGTCCGCTGACGGTCGGCTTCCGCGCGGATCTGCTCCGCCGCCTCGGCACCCTGGGCGCGCAGTTCGGATGCCGTTCGGGCGCGCTCCTGGCGCATCCGGTCGAAAACCGAATCACTGACCTGCTCGGGAAACTCAGTACGCTTGACTCGCACATCGACAACTTCGATGCCAAGGGTCAAGGCATTCTTCCGCGCACTGGCCAGCATATCGTCGAGCAATTCCCGACGCTCCGCAGTCACGGCCTGAGGTACCGTCCGCTTCGCGAACTCGCTGCGGACTCCATCCTTCACAATTTCGATCAGGCGCTGGGCGGCGAGCAACTCGTCACCCCTGGTGGCCCGGTAGTAGGCACCGACGTCGATGATCCGCCACTTGACGAAGAAGTCCACGAACAGATTCTTCTTCTCAAGAGTCAGGAACAGCTCCTGCGGGTTGCTCTGGGTCAAAATCTGGCGAGGGTATTTTCTGACATCGTTTATGAACGGCACTTTGAAGTGCAGCCCTGGCTCGAACTCTGTCTGGATTATCTTGCCGAGCCGGAACTTTATGGCCAGCTCCCGTTGATCCACAGTGAACACGGACATGCTGGCAATCCAGGCCAGAAGGAGAATTCCAAAGGGCAGCAGTGCGCGAATGTTCATCGGGCCTCTCTCGTACGGCGATCTTCCCGGTCGCGGGTTACGGTGGACGCTTCAGCGGCCGCACTGGCCGCCGGGGCCTGGGCAGGCTGACTCGAGACAGCCGCCGGTCGGCGGTTCTGGTTCTGCTCCAGAATCTTGTCCACCGGAAGATAAATCAGGTTACTGCCCTTGGCTGTATCCACCAGGACCTTGCTCGAGTTGGCGTAGATGTCCTCCATCGCCTCCAGGTACAGACGCCGCCGGGTAACCTCGGGAGCCTGCTGGTACTGAGCAAGCAACTGCGTGAAGCGGGACGCCTCGCCCTGGGCATCAGCAACCACACGAGCCCGGTAGCCCTCAGAGTCCTGCTGGCGACGTACGGCTTCGCCACGGGCCCTGGGAATCACGTCGTTCGCATAGGCCTGAGCTTCAAAGGAGACTCGCTCCTTGTCCTCACGCGCCTTGATGGCGTCCTGCACAGCCGCCTCGACCTGACTGGGAAAGTTGGCGTCCTGCAAATTGACCTTGGTCACGAACATCCCGGTCTGGTACTCATCCAGAGTCTGCTGTATCAGCTTCTCTGTCTGCGCGGCGATCTCGGTTCGCCCCTCGAGCAGCACAAAGTCCAGCTTGTTCTTGCCGATCACTTCACGGATGGCGCTCTCGCTGATGTCCTGCAGCGTGGCTTCCGGGTCGCGCACGTTAAAAAGGTACTGCACCGGATCTGCACGACGGTACTGGACGACCAGGTCGACCACGACAATATTCTCATCCGCCGTCAGCATCCGGGTCTGCAATTTGAACGGGACCACTTCGTTGATGTTGACGCGCTCAACCCGCTCGATCGGCCAGGGCAGGTGCCAGCGCAGTCCAGGCTCAGTTGAGGTCTGGTACATACCGAAGCGCGTCACTACGCCCCGCTCAGCAGCATCGACGCGATAGAAGCCGGTAGCCAGCCAGATCACGGCGAGAACGATCGCGACCAGACCGAGCAGCGGCGCATTCATCGGGGTGCCGGCTGGACCAGCAGACCGAGCCCCGCCCTTCCCCCCGCGGAAGAAGTTGTTCAGGCGCTGTTGCCAGTCCCGGACAATTTTGTCCAGATCAGGCGGCCCATCGTTGCGGCCCCTGTCCCAGGGATTCTTGCCGTTGCCAGATTCGTTCCAGGCCATGCCTTCAGACCACGTCTTTCAAGTTAATACGCTACTCTACCGCGCAATCACTGGTTGACCCACCCCTGGCTCCGATGAAACGGGGCCAGCAAGCAGGCTGTCAGAGAGCACATTGAGTGGCTCTCGCCGGTTAAGTTCCTCAAAACGGCGTCGATCGAGCTCCAGATCCAGCTCCCAGCTGCCATCACCCCGGAGTCGCTCCGCAACGATAACGCCCATTTCGTAAAGGCGAGCCCTCAGGCGGGCCTCGGCTGGAGCCAATCCCACCGTGCACTGCAGCTGGTCGACCTGGAGGAACTCGGCGATAGCCCCCAGCAGCAGGTCAACGCCTTGTCCGGTATGGGAGGACAGCCAGACCCTGGTGGGGCTCCCTGTTTCGGCGCGATCTACCCGGGGCTCGATGTTGAGTATATCAGCCTTGTTATAGACCTGGATTCGCGGCAGATGGCCAGCGCCGATCTCCTCCAGAACCTTGACCACATCGTGTATCCGCTCTTCATGGGCGGGATCAGCGCAGTCGACCACGTGGAGGAGAAGTCGGGACTGCTCTGTCTCGTCCAGCGTAGAACGGAACGCGGCCACCAGTTCGTGGGGCAGATCCCTGATAAACCCGACCGTATCAGCCAGAACGATGCTGTTGCCATCCGGCAGACTGACACGACGCAGCGTGGGATCAAGGGTGGCGAAGAGCTGATTGGCGACCAGGACATCGGCCCGGGTCAACAGATTGAACAGGGTCGACTTCCCGGCGTTGGTATATCCCACCAGTGTCACCGTGGGGACTTCCTCCTTGCGCCTCTTCTGACCGGACGTGCGCCGCTGGCGAGACACCCTCTCCAGACGCTCATGAAGACTGCGAATGCGCAGGCCGATGAGACGGCGGTCGCTCTCGAGCTGGCTCTCGCCAGGACCACGCATACCGATACCGCCCTTCTGTCGCTCAAGGTGCGTCCAGCCCCTGACCAGGCGGGTGGACAAATGCTCCATCTGGGCCAACTCAACCTGGAGCTTGCCCTCATGCGTTCGGGCTCGCTGAGCAAAGATGTCGAGAATGAGACCGGTGCGATCAATCACGCGTCGGTCCAGCGTCTGCTCCAGATTGCGCTGCTGCGCCGGACTCAGGCGGTGGTCAATGAGCACAATCTCGGCACAGGAGTCGTGGAGCAACTGCCGCAGTTCCTCCACCTTGCCGGTACCGATGAGATAGCGTGGGTTGACCTGCCGAAGAGCAGCCGTCAGTGAACCGGAGATCTCTGCCCCCGCCGAAAGAGCCAGAGCGTTGAACTCTTCCCTGGTTTCAGCCCTGGGCGGCTGGCCCATACCAACGTGAACAAGGACAGCCCGCTCACCACCACTGGGCCGGTCAAACAACCCGCCATCCCCTGGCCATAGGGACGGGGCCTGTAACGCAGGCCCGGCTGGCAACAGGCCAAAAAAAGCGGCGGTCTGTTCGCGTGCTCAGTCTTTGCCCTCGTCGTCACCATCGGGCACATGAATTGCGCGGGACGGCACTACGGTAGAAATAGCATGCTTGTAGACCATCTGACTGACGCCGTTCTTCAGCAGGACGACAAACTGATCGAAGGACTCGACAGTCCCCTGAAGCTTGATGCCATTTACGAGATAAACGGACACAGGCACCTTCTCCTTCCGAAGCGTGTTCAAGAAGGGATCCTGCAGCACCTGACTTTTGGCCATTTCGTACTCCTGAATTATTCTTATTGCTTATCTCGGCACTTATTCTAGCTGCTCAGGGCTGATATTGCATCCGCAGAGCGGTGGCGCGAACCGCTGCTTCCAGGTCTTGAATCAGGGTGTCAGACGCCATGTCCAGCCAGAGATCGCACTCCTCCCGACGCAGCCAGGTCAGCTGGCGCTTGGCGAGTTGCCGGGTGGCAGCCAGGGCCCGACGCTCCGCCTCTGCTTTACCGCAGGCGCCCGCCAGGAACTGAGCCAGCTGGCGATAGCCAACTGCGCGCAGTGCCGGGGCATCGGGCTGCATCTGCGGCATAGCAAGTAGCTGTTCAACCTCGCCGAGGAAACCGCGCTCAAGCATGGCGTGGAAGCGCCGGGTTATGCGCTCCGTCAGCGGACCCCGATCCCGGGGCAGGAGACCGATCCTGAAAAACCTGCCGGGGGAACGCAGCCCTGCTGCCTCCTGATGCTGACTCTGGAGAGCTGAGATTGGCTTCCCGGTCAGCAAGCACACCTCCAGGGCGCGCTGAATTCGCTGCCGGTCCGCTACCCCAATACGGGCCGCAGCCACGGGGTCCAGCAGGGCGAGTTCCCGATGCAGGGCCGGCCAGCCCTCCCGCAGCCCCCGAGTCTCCAGAAGTGCCCGCAAGTCGGGATCGGCCGTTGGCAACAGGGCCAACCCCTGAATCAGACTGCGGAAGTACAGGAAGGTACCGCCGACCAGCAGAGGTATTCGGCCCGCTGTGCTGATCTCTTGTATGGCCAGCGAGGCGTCCTGGGCAAAGTCACCAGCGGTGTACTGCTCCCAGGGCTCGCGAACATTGATCAGGCGGTGAGGATGCCGCGCGAGCGTCTCCGGCGAGGGCTTGCCGCTCCCGATGTTGAGGTGGCGGTAGACCATGGCCGAATCCACGCTGATCAGCCCAATCGGCAACCGGTCCGCCAGAGCAAGGGCCAGATCAGTCTTGCCGGTGGCCGTTGGACCCATAAGGCACAGGGCGGTAGCCATTGGTGCCGGCCCCATCCCGAGGACGCCCTAGCGGCCTCGGGCAAACAGTCGGTCGAGCTCCGGCAGCGACAGCTGAACGCGGGTCGGCCGGCCGTGATTGCACTGCTCACTGCGTGGCGTGCGCTCCATGGCCCGCAGAAGGCTGTTCATTTCCTCGATGCTGAGGCGTCGATTCGCCCGGATAGAAGCATGACAGGCCACATCAGCCAGGCACCGGTCGAGAAGGCCGAGCAGTTCGTCGAGAGTCAGTTCGTCGTGGAGGCCCGCTACCAGCCGACGAACCAGGGCGGGGACGGCTTCCCCGGCCAGGATGACGGGAACGGCTCGGAGGGTCAGCCGGTCAGGGCCGGTGCGCAGGAGGTCGAACCCACAGCGCTCCAGCACCGCCGCATGCTGTACGGCACGCTCGGCCTCTGCCTCGGTTACCGCCAGCGTTTCCGGGAGCAGCAAGGTCTGGGACTGAACGTTCGTCTCCCGAATGGACGCCTTAAGGCGCTCGTAGGTGACCCGCTCGTGGGCGGCGTGAGCGTCGACCACTGCCAGGCCGTCAGCAGTCTCGGCAAGGATGTAGATCCCATGGAGCTGCGCAAGGGCAAACCCCAGCGGGGGCAGGCCGGAGCCCGGCTTCTCGTCTCCAGGCCCTGCATAGGCACCTGTGGGTTCCCGCAGCATCCCTGCCCCACGCCCGTCTGAAGGCTGGAAGAGAGCCTCACCAAGCGGCAGCATTGCCGGCTGGGATGCGCGGTGTTCCGCCGCTAAGGCCCCACCAGCGGGGGCCTGCTCACCGGGGGCGATTTGCCCGGCCAGCGCTTCCTCGACCGAGCGGCGCAGAAAGTCCCGGACCCGGGCTGGATCCCGGAACCGCACTTCGTGCTTGGCGGGGTGCGCATTGACATCCACCCATCCCGGATCCATATCGATGTAGAGCACGTAGGCGGGCCAGCGGTCCCGGTAGAGCACATCCCGGTAAGCCGCCCGGACCGCTCCAACCAGGAGCTTGTCGCGAATCGCCCGGCCGTTCAGGAACACATGCTGCAGGTCAGGCTGGCTCCGGGCGTGGGTGGGCATGGCCAGCCAGCCGTGCAGGGCCAGGCCGGCTGCGTCCCGGGTCAGGTAAATGGAGTGTCGGACAAACTCCTCCCCGCAGACCTTCCCCACCCGGCCAGCCAGTTCAGCCAGGGACGGCGCCGCCGGAAGATCAAGGACCCGGCGCTGATTGTGCTGCACCCGGAACGCGACCGAGCCCCGTGACAGGGCAATGCTCTCGATTGCAGCACGGACATGGGCGAACTCGGTGCGCTCACTGCGGAGGAAGCGGCGTCGGGCTGGCGTATTGAAAAACAGGTCCCGGACTTCGACCGTGGTTCCAGGCTGGTGCGGAGCGGGGACAAGATCGCCCGGATCACTCGCGTTACCGGTAATGGAAAATCCCGTAGCCTCGCCCCGGTAGCGGGAGGTCATCGTCAGGCGGGAAACAGACGCGATGCTCGGCAGCGCCTCGCCCCGAAAGCCAAGCGTCGCTACCTGCTCGAGGTCCTCAAGGCTCTCAATCTTGCTCGTGGCATGCCGCGCCAGCGCCAGCGCCAGTTCCTCCCGGGGAATGCCGTTACCGTTGTCGCGGATCCGGCACAGGCGAATCCCGGCTTCCTCAAGCTCGATCTCGATCCGGGTGGCGCCTGCATCCAGACTGTTTTCGAGCAGTTCCTTGACGACGGACGCCGGGCGCTCGACAACCTCGCCGGCAGCGATCTGGTTGATGAGATGCGCTGGTAACTGGCGGATGGGCATAGCGGCATTCTTTCAAATGTCGAGCCCTTTGCCTATCAACGGTCGACGCTGAGCACAGGGCAATTGAGCTGGGCGCCATCGAGCCAGGCGTCTGCGGGTCGTCAGCTGCTCTGGCGGGGTATACGCAGCTTCTGCCCCACCCACACGGCGTCGGACCGCAGGCCGTTGGCGCTGCGCAGCCGGCTGAGGCTGACGTTGTACCGGCTCGCGACGCCCGAGAGAGTGTCACCGCGCTGGATAACGTGCTGGCGGGGAGTCGCAGAGGCCGACTCGCTCCGGGGTGACGCGGAGGCAACCGTTGTGGGCGGGCGATGGCCCGAGTCGCCCGGCGCATCGCCGGGCGGATTCGCGGCGAAATAGTCCTGGATACCCGCAAGTATTGCCCCGGCAAGCTTCTGCTGGTGGGCTGACGACCGCAGGTTCTGCTCGTCCGTCGGATTGGAGATGTACGCGGTCTCTACCAGCACCGAGGGCACGTCCGGCGACTTCAGCACCATAAAGGGCGCCTGCTGCACGCTGGGCCGGTGGAGACGGCCAAGCCGACCCATGGGCCGGAGAATCGCATCACCCACCCCGATACTGGAACTGATCGAGGCGTTCTGGGACAGATCCATCAGCACGGACGCGAGCACCGGATCCTTGTCGCCCAACTCCACGCCACCGATCAGCGCCGCGTTCTCTCGGGCTGCGAGACGCCGGGAAGCCTCGTCGGTCGCCGCCTTCTCCGACAGCACGTATACCGTGGAACCCTGGGCGCCGCGGTTGTAGGCGGCGTCGGCATGAATCGAGATGAACAGGTCGGCATTGGCGCTGCGGGCCTTCTCCATGCGCTCCCGTAAACCCAGAAAGCGGTCGTCACTGCGGGTCAGCACGCCCCGCATTCCAGGCTGCGCATTCAGCTGTTCAACCAGGTACCGGCTGATCGCCAGGGTGACGTCTTTTTCCCGAAGTCCCGAAGGGCCGTGGGCACCGGGATCCCGGCCACCATGACCAGCGTCTACGACCACCACCGTGTCCCGCAGTCGTCCGGGAGGCCGCGCAGGGGCCGCGGGTGGCGTCTCCGGGTCAACCGGAGGAAGGCCGGCCACAGTCACGGCCGGGGCCTTGGCCAGCCAGGAGAGTGGCCGCAGGGCAATGGCAAGGCGGGGTAGCCCGGTGTCTGTGGCGAAGGTCGCGGACGGCTGCATGGCTTCCGCAACCTCAAGAACAATGCGGAGGCTGCCACCGGGCCGATGGGCAACACGAACCTGCCGGACAGCGCCGGTAGCACTCGGCAGCGGCAGGGCCCCGGGGCCCAGTGCTGCCGACGAAAGATCGATAACGACCCTGTTCGGGTCAGTCAGAGTGAAGAGATGGTAGGTCCCGGTGCGGGTCAGCCGAAGCTCCACCCGGGTGTCCTGGCCCTGGGCGGCGAGCGCTATGGACTGGACCTGGAGTCGGTCCGTCGGGGCTGCAAACAGGGGGGTAGCGGGCAGGAACACGGCTGCAAGGGCGACTGCCCGGGCGAACCTGAGCAGGGACTCAGCGGTCGCCCCGCGGGCGATGGTCCTCTGGCACACCACGCGTACTCTCCCCGAAATCCCTTTCGTGGGCCCGAGTATACGTAATGCAGGCTGCTACTCAAACAGTTTTCTGATAGTAAATAGGGAGATAGCTAGCTTACCTGCCGGGATCTTCAGAATCCCGCCGGCAGGCCTTCTGCCACCTTGACCAGGAGCCGAACGCCCTCCCGGCTCGGCGCCGTCAGGATAGCCCGGCGACCGGCACCGTCGATGACGAGGTGGCAAGCCACGTCCGGGGGCGGCAGTCGTCCAGCACCCCGGTCCGGCCACTCCGTCAGCAGGAGGCTGCCCCGGCCCAGCTCATCGCGAGTGCCCAGTTCGTCGACCAGACCCAGGTGGTCCAGTTCGGCAGGGTCTCTCAAGCGATAGAGGTCCACATGGTAGACGCGATAAGTCTCGACCAGGTAAGGCTCAACCAGTGTGTAGGTGGGGCTTGGCACCCGACCCTTGTGCCCTAGGCCCGCTAGCAGGCCCCGAATCATCGCCGTCTTGCCAGCGCCCAGCTCGCCCTCGAAGTTCAGGACACGGCTGTCCGGCGCTGCCGCCGCCAGTACCCGGGCTAACAGCGCGCCAAATTGTGCAGTCGCCGCGGGATCAGCCAGGCGAACACTCAGGGATTCAGCCACGTGCGCAGCTCCCTGAGCAGGTCACTCGCCACCATGCCACGCTGCCCGCCCCGGGCCGCAGAGTCCCCTGCCGCGCCGTGAATAAAGGCGGCAGCGGCCACGACATCGGCAACCCGCAGCCCGGCGCCCGCCGCGGCATGGGCCTGGGCTGGAAGTTGGGCCAGGAGCCCCGCAATGACCCCGGACAAGACGTCACCCATACCCGCCGTGGCCATGCCCGGGTTCCCGGAGGTGATCAGCCACGGGGACTGCCCGGCGCCCGTCACCAGAGTCCCGTGGCCCTTGAGAACGATGGTGCCACCGTAGCGCGCCTCCAGCGCCTCCAGAGCACCCAGGCGGTCCTGCTGAACGACAGAGGAGGAAGAACCCAGGAGCCGGCCCGCCTCACCAGGATGCGGCGTCAGGACCCAGTCCGGACGGCGACGGGGTGTGCTGGCCAGCAGATTCAGCGCGTCGGCGTCCACCACCAGGGGCATAGGCGCCTCGAGCACAGCGGCCAGCAACCCCCGCGCCCAGTCGTCCTGCCCAAGACCCGGCCCGACGACAACGACGGTCGCCCTGGCGAGCAGCGGACCGAGGTCCTCCGGAGCCGCGATGCCGTGACACATCAGTTCCGGACGGACCGGCGACAGCAGCACCGCGTGCGCGGGCCGGGTCGCAACGGTGACGAGTCCGGCACCAGTCCGCAGAGCCGCTTCACCTGCAAGGCGAATGGCGCCGCTCATGCCGTGGTTGCCCCCAACCACCAGGACATGACCAAAGTCACCCTTGTGGGCGGTCGCCGGCCGGGGCGGCAGCAGGCGCGCCAACTCGGCAGGGGGAAACAGGCAGAGCCTTGCCTGGCCAGCAAGTCCGGCGCGCTCCACCACCGCGGGCGGAATACCCAGGTCAGCAAACTCGATGGGACCCGTGTGGGCCGGTCCATCCCCGACATAGAGCCCAAGCTTGCGGCCCACGAAAGTGACCGTGAGATGCGCCTGCACCGCGGCCCCCAACGGGAACCCGGTTGTCGCATCCAGGCCCGAAGGAATATCCACAGCCAGGACTGGCAGCCGTGCCGCATTGAGAGCGTCAATAGCAACCCGCATCTCCCCGCTCACGGGCCTGCAAAGACCGGTACCGAGCATGGCGTCGACCACCAGATCGGCAGCAGCGAGTGACTGTGGTTCGAAGCGCTGGACTGCGGCGTCCTCCGCGGCAAAATCCCGCCACGCCGTCGCGGCATCGCCGGTCAGCCGGCCGGGATCAGCAAAGGCACAGACCCGCACCTCGTGGCCGGCCTGCCGCGCCAGGCGTGCGATCACGTAACCATCCCCGCCGTTATTGCCCCCGCCACACAGCACCAGCCAGCGACGAGCCTCGGGCCAACGGACCGAGGCCGCGGCGCACACCGCTGCCCCGGCGCGGGTCATGAGTTCGTAGCCCGAAATCCCAAAGGCAATGGAGGCCGTGCGGTCGAGCGTCCGCACGGCCTCGGGAGTCCAGACTCCGAACACAGCTTCCAGCATAGGGTTGATTATACTGATCCCCTTCCTCAGACCCGTTGAGTCAGTCCCATTGGACCTCCAGCAACTCGCCGCGCACATCAAAGGCTGGGGTCGGGATCTCGGGTTTCAGCAGATCGGTATCGCGGGGACCACCCTGACTGATGCGGAAGTGCGGCTTGACGAATGGCTTGCCCGCGGCCTGCACGGCGACCTTGACTACATGACCCGGCACGGCCGGAAGCGCACGCGACCAACGGATCTGCTCCCGGGAACGTCCCGGATCATCTCAGCGCGCATGGATTACCTGCCGGCGGGAGCAGCCCCGGCGGCTGGCATTCTTGCCAGCGGTGAGCGGGCGTACATTGCCCGGTACGCCCTCGGCCGCGACTACCACAAGCTCCTTCGCCAGCGGCTGCAGCGCCTCGCAGACCGGATCACTGACGCGGGGACCGCCCATGGCTACCGGGTCTTCGTGGATAGCGCGCCGGTGCTGGAAAAGCCCATCGCGGCCGCAGCGGGGCTGGGCTGGCAGGGCAAACACACCAACCTGATCAACCGGCAGGCAGGATCCTGGTTTCTCCTGGGCGAGATCTACACCGACCTGCCGCTGCCCGTGGATGAGCCGGTTACCGACCACTGCGGCAGCTGCCGGGCCTGCCTCGACGTATGTCCAACCCAGGCCATCATCGCGCCCTACGTACTCGATGCCCGCCGCTGCATTTCCTACTTCACGATCGAGTCCCGGGGCCCGATACCGGTCGAGTTCAGGGCGGCCATGGGCAACCGCATCTTTGGCTGCGACGACTGCCAGATCGTGTGCCCCTGGAACAGGTACGCGCAGGCAACCAGTGAACCGGATTTCGCACCCCGCCACGGGCTCGACTCAGCGCAACTGACGGATCTTTTTGCCTGGTCCGAGCAGGAATGGTCAGAGCGCACGCTGGGTAGCGCCCTCCGCCGGCCGGGCTACCTGGGCTGGCTGCGGAACATCGCCGTGGCCCTGGGCAATGCGCCGTCCTCACCAGCTGTCCTCGCCGGACTTCGCGGCCGGGCCAGTCACCTGTCGGACCTTGTCCGGGAACACGTGGCCTGGGCACTGGAGCGGCAGCAGTTGCGCCGGGACAAGACGGCAAACTGAGATCGGGCTAGAGGTCTACGAGCACGTTATCAATGAGACGCGCGCGCCCGAGGTGCCCTGCGGCGAGTACGACCAGTTTCCGGCTGGTCGCCGTCGGGGAACTCAAGTCAACCGCGTTGCGGATGGCGAAATAGTCAGGACGAAACCCGGCACTGGCCAGGTCGGCCATGCCGTATGTCTCAAGCGCAGTGAACTCCCTCTCCCCGTCCCGCAAACGAGCGGCACAGGCGCGCAGGGCCTGGTGCATGCCGGGCGCCCTGGCGCGGCCATCCGCGTCCAGGTACTGGTTACGAGAACTCAGCGCGAGCCCGTCCGGGTCCCGGGCCGTGGGCGCGACGACAATCCGGATCGGCAGGCAGAGATCGGCCTGAAGGCGCTGGACGATGGCCACCTGCTGGTAGTCCTTCTGGCCAAACACGGCGGTATCCGGCTGGACGATGTTGAAAAGGCGGGCCACAACGGAGGCAACGCCGTCGAAGTGACCGGGCCGGAATGCGCCGCAGAGAATGTCGGAGAGGTCCGGTACAGACACAACCGTACCGCCACGCTCACCGTAGGGATACATTTCAGCCACGGACGGGAGGAAGAGGATGTCCACCTTGGCCCGCGTCAACTGGCGCCGGTCACTGTCCAGAGTGCGCGGATAAGAGGCGAAATCCTCCGTGGGTCCAAACTGGGTTGGATTGACAAAAATCGATACCACTACCCGGTCCGCAATCTTGCCGGCGACCCCAACCAGACTCAGGTGCCCTGCATGGAGATTGCCCATCGTCGGAACGAGGGCGATCGTTTCATCAAACTTGCGCCAGCCCTGCAGGTTCTCCCGGAGGCTGGCAATAGTGCGAACCGTCTTCAAGGTCAGGAAAAGCAGTGCTCGGGAGCAGGGTAGCTGCGGTCCTTGACGGCAGCCACATAGGCTTGCAGCGCCTCAACAGGCGCTGCACCACCTTGCATGAAATTCCGCACAAAGCGCGGCAGCCGGCCTTGCGTGATCCCCAGCATGTCGTAAAGAACGAGGATTTGACCATCGACGCCGGGGCCTGCGCCAATGCCGATCACCGGCACCGTTACGGCGTCCCGGACGGCCTGACCCAGCTCGTTCGGGACGCACTCAAGGAGCAGAATATCCGCGCCTGCCTGCTCCAGCGCCACCGCGTCTTCGAGCATCTGTTCGGCCTGCGCCTGATCCCTGCCCTGAACCTTGAACCCGCCGATCTTGTGGACGGACTGGGGCCGCAGCCCGAGGTGGGCGCACACGGGGATATCGTGGCTGGCCAAATGCTCAACAATTCTCACCTGGCTGGCCCCGCCTTCCAGCTTCACCATCATCGCCGCACCCTCCTGCATCAGCCGCACGGCATTCTCCAGCGCCTGGGACGGGGTGGTGTAACTCATGAAGGGCATATCGACCATGAGAAAGGCTCGCCCGAGACCACGGCGCACGATGCGGGAGTGATAGATGATGTCCTGGACGGTGACCGGCACTGTGGTGTCGTGGCCCTGTATGACCATGCCCAGAGAGTCACCCACCAGAACCAGATCAGCCCCAGCGCGGTCAACCAGCAAGGCGAAACTGGCGTCGTACGCCGTGAGGCAGGCGATCTGCTCCCCTGCCGCCTTCATGGCGCGCAGGGTCGATATATTGACCGGTGCTTCCGGCAGGTCACGTTGCTGTAACTGCTTATACATGGTGCTTACGCGAAGGCCGAGGCTACAGGATTAAAGAAATGCCGGCCGCTGCGAATCCTTTCTATCTCCTCGAGCAGCAGGCTGAAGTGGGCGTCATTATGAACCGGGTCAATCACGGCTGCATTCACGATCAGAAGTGGTGCGCCGTCGTAGTCATGAAAGAAGCGGGCATAGGCTTCCGTAAGGCGTTCCAGGTAACGCCGTCCGATGCGCTGCTCGAAGTCGATACCCCGGCGCGCAATGCGGAACAGCAGGGTATCCACGGGTGCCTGCAGGTAAACCACCAGATCCGGGGCAGGTGCCTCGAAGGCAAGGGACTCAGCCACCTTGTCGTAGAGCGCCAGCTCTGCCTGGTCGAGATTGATCTCGGCGAACAGGCGATCTTTGTTGATCAGGAAATCAGAAATCCGGGTTTCCACAAAGATGTCACTTTGCCGCAGCTGTTCGATCTGCTGGACACGCTGGAACAGAAAGAACAGCTGGGTGGGGAGTGAGGCGCCGCGGGGATCCCGGTAGAACCTCTCCAGAAACGGGTTAGCCTCGGGCTGCTCAAGCAGGAGTTCGCCGTCCAGCGCCTCCGCGAGGCGGCGGGACAGACTGGTCTTGCCGACCCCTATGGGGCCTTCGATGGCGATGTAGCGGGAATTGCCCATGAGTCGTTGTGCCTGGCCCTGTTAGCGGTGGCCTGTTGTTCTTGTTGGTTAGCGGCCGCTGCCAGGCGCCATACGGGACCCAGCCCCGGAACTCGCAGCGTAGGGGCGATCTCCAGCAGTGGTAACAATACAAAATTTCGAGTCGCGATGCCCGGGTGGGGCACCACGAGATGCTCGCTGTCGATCACGAGGTCGCCGTAGACAAGCAAATCCAGGTCGATGCGCCGCGGGCCCCAGCGCAGACTGGTGCTGCGGTCCCTGCCCTGGCGGCGCTCGATGGCCAGCAGTTCCTCCAGTAACCGGGCGGGCGGGAGCTGGGTAAGGAGCCCTGCGACTGCGTTGACGAACTCCGGCTGGGGTTGCGGGCCCATGGCGACGTTGCGCAGGAATGCGGAACAAGTGACGCGGCGGGTACCAGGAATCTCCGCCAGCGCCTCGAGGGCCGCCCGGACCTGAAGTTCTGGCTCGTCCAGGTTGCTCCCGATGCCCACATAGGCCGGCGCCCAGCTTTGCGCGGGCATCCGCGCGGCGCTCAGACGGCCCGTTCGGCCGGCCGGGGCCGCTGGGCGTCCCGCCCACCGCCCCGGCCGCCGTTGAACTCCCGGTGCTGGTCATCGGGCGACAGCGTCTGGATCCGCATCCACCACTCGGCCAACTCGGCTGGCACTTCCCCCAGCTCAGTGCGCAGGACCAGTAAATCATAGGCCGCGCGAAACCGCCGGTGCTGCAGAAGTACCGCAGCGCGCCGCCCCTGACGCCGGCTAAAGCGGGGCTGGAGCTGGAGCATTTCCCGCATCGGCACTGAGAAGCGCCGGGGGAGAGTTATGCGGGCGATCTGCACGTCGGTAATCTCCTGGCCAGCGTCGATCAGCGCCTGAACCTCCGAGATCTGGCCGGTGCGACGCAAGGCATTGGCCCGGTCCTGAACAGGACCCCACAGGAAGACACCAAAGAGAAACATGGGGGTCACAGGCAAGCCTTCGGCCACCCGCCGGTCGGTGCCAGCGAGAGCACTCTCGATGAAACGATTGCGGTGGTCATCGGCTACACCCCCCGGTCGTCCGCTGGCGCGACCCTGGGAGACATCGCCAGACAGCCAGGCAGCCGTCGCCGGGAACAGGTGCTCAAACAGGCCGTGCTGACGCAGCCGCCTGTACCCCTCCAGCGCGTGACCGGTTTCAAAAACCTTGAGGAACTCATCAAACAGCCGGGCTGGTGGCACACTGTCGATCAGGCTGCCCAGTCGCTGCATCGGCGCCGCCGCCTCGGGGTGGATCTCCAGATCCAGCTTGGCCGCGAGGCGCACTGCCCTGATCATTCGCACCGGGTCTTCCCGGTAGCGTGTTTCCGGGTCACCAATCAGGCGAATCCGGCGGGCCTCAACGTCCCGCATGCCACCCACAAAGTCCCAGATCGAGAAGTCGGCAATGTTGTAGTAGAGCGCGTTGACCGTGAAATCCCGCCGCCAGGCATCCTCCTCGATCGACCCAAAGGAGTTGTCCTTGATGATGCGTCCAGCCTCATTGAGTATCTGCCGGTCCTCGCTCTCCAGGTCCTCATTACCCAGGCCACGGAAGGTCGCTACCTCGACAATCTCGTCACGAAACCGGACATGCACGAGGCGAAAGCGCCTGCCAATGATCCGCGCACTGCCAAACAGCGCGCGCACCTGTTCCGGGCTCGCGTCAGTGGCGATATCGAAGTCTTTGGGCTGACGGTTCAGCAGCAGATCCCGGACACCGCCGCCCACGATAAAAGCCTGATACCCGCCATCTTTGAGCCGGTACAGGACCTTCAGGGCGTTCCGGGAGATGTTCGCTCGGGAGATGTGGTGGTCCGACCGCGGGATAATGCGGGGCGAATCCGCAGCAGGTATGGGGTGAGTCAAAAGAGCTCCGGCCTTGAGACAACGGCGAGGGTGACTATAATAGCAGCCCCGCTCCGGCGGCACAGTTACCACGCTCCCTTCGTCTAGGGGTTAGGACGCGGCCCTCTCAAGGCTGAAACACGAGTTCAATTCTCGTAGGGAGCGCCACTTTAGTCATTCTCCACGCCATGCCCCCTGGAATCCACCAGCCTCAAGCCTCAGCGCCAAACCCTGCGGCTGGATCCCATCCTGTTGCGGGACTGGGGCGGCGACTTGGGGCTGCCTGCTACGACGGACTGCTGCTGGTCGCAGTCTGGATGCTGGCTACGCTGGCGGTTGTCGCGGTCCGTGACGGGCAGCCCGTGCCGCCGGCCCAGCCTGGATATCAGCTGCTGCTGCTGGTCGCAACGGCAATGTTCTTCATTACTTCCTGGCTCCGCGGTGGCCAGACACTTGGCATGCGCGCCTGGCGGCTACGTGTCGAGCGGCAGGCGGGCGGTAATCTGGATCTCCGGACCGGCGTTATCCGGTTCCTAGCTGGCCTCCTGTCGGTCCTCTCGTGTGGTCTGGGCCTGCTCTGGCTGTGGATTGACCGGGATGAACTCACCTGGCACGACCGGCTTGCTGGCACCCAGGTGGTGGTCCTGCCCAAACCACCCCGCTAAGGCCGGTGCCCCGCTCAGGGCCCTGTCTTCAGGGCTGGAATGGGTAGGTATAGCTGGCGCCCAATCCCAGCGGGACGCCCAGGACCCAGAAGCCGATCAGCAACAGGCTCCAGACGGTCAGGAGCCCCAGGGAGTACGGCAACATCAGTGCGACCAGTGTCCCGATGCCCGTCGCCGGCACGTAGCGCCTGCAGAACACCACGACCAGCGGAAAGTACGGCATCAATGGCGTAATGATGTTGGTGCTTGAGTCGCCGACGCGGTAGGCGGCCTGAGTAAGGTCAGGGGATACCCCGACGCTGCCCGGGCTCCAGTGGTTCCATGGTTGGCAGCTGAGCCGGGTCGCCGTCAATCGGAGTTGCACGCAAGCGCGGCTCGACGACTCGGTCGGTAATGAACCACCCCACTCCGATAACGGGCACAGCAGAGACGGTCGTAAAAAAGTAATTGTTCAATGGATTCGTGCGGACCCCTGGATCCACCAGATTCGCCGCCACCTGGGTGATTCCGGCCAGCAGCGGGTCCAGACTGGAGGGCAGGAAAAAAGTCGCTGAGTAGCCGCCGGAGACCCCTGCAAAAGCAGCTGCAATCCCCGCCAGCGGATGCCGCCCGGCCGCATAGAAAATCACGGCACCGAGCGGAATCACCAGAACGTACCCGGCATCCACGGCCACATGACTGAGCACGCCCACCCCGATCAGTACCGGCGTCAGCATCGCTCTGGGAGTACCGCCGATAATCCTGCGCAGGCTGGCGCTGATGAACCCTGTGTGCTCGGCTACGCCCAAACCCAGCATCGCGACCAGAACCACGCCGAGGGGCGGAAAGCTGACAAAGGTTCCCACCATCGCCGAGGTGAAGGCTGTCAGCGCCTCCCCGGCCAGCATGTTTCGAATCTGGATTTGGGTGCCGCTGCGCGGGTCGATTTCGCTAAAGGTGATGTTCGCGAGCAGCCAGGACGTTAGGGCAACCACTAGCATCAGCAGCAGGAACAACATGGCCGGATCGGGCAGCCTGTTACCAATCCGCTCGATGGCATCCAGTACGCGCACGAGAACCCCCGAGCGCTGGGTAGTATTCGGTGGAAGCGTAGCGGCGGGCAGATCAGCCATACGCGGGGTTTACGCTGAGCATGGCTATCGGGTCCGGCTGAGCACGACGAGCGTCACCAGCGCCAGAAGAGCAGCTGGCAGCCAGGCAATCAGGACTGGATTGAGATTCCAGACGACGCCTCCATCGGCCAGTGTTCTGCTCAGGAGAAACCATGCCAGCCCTATGCCGAGTCCCGCCAGCATGCGTGAGCCACCCCCCCCTGAGCGCAAGGGGCCCAGAACAAACGGCACAGCAAGAATGCACATCAGCGGCACCGCAACCAGCGAGGCGATCCGACTCCAGAACGCCACTTCGTAGCTGCGGGCATCCAGTCCGCTGCGTTTGAGATACTGCATATAGCGCCAGAGAGTGGCTCCGCTCATGGTGGCTTCGCGGACGACCGTCAGACCCAGAAGGTCCGGGTTGACGCCCTCGAGGGCCAGCGCCTCCGGCTGCAGGCTGATCTCTGTAGCAGCGGGGCTGAAGCGGGTTTGGGCATAGTTGCGGAGGAACCAGCGTTTGTCCGGGTCAGCGCGGACCGACTCCGCCCTGCCAATCGCTTCAAGGACGTCATTTTCACCCAGGCGAAAGACATAAACATTCCCGCCCGGATTCTCCTCGCTGGGCGGAATCACGTTGAGGATTGTCGTAGGGTCGCGGATCCAGGCGCTCTCCCCTGCACTGATGCCCGCCTGGCCGAACTTGGCCAGCTCCCGCTGCTGCCGGGCATAGCGCTCCAGCGGCGGCGCAAGATAAAGACTGATTGCCAGACCGGCCACGGCGAGGACGATGCCTGTGGCAAGCACAGACCGGGCGAGGCCCCGCGGGGAGACGCCCGCGGCCCGGAGCACGATGAGTTCACTCCGGCTTGCCAGCGACCCCAGTCCCAGCAGCGCACCGAGCAACGCCGCAATAGGCAGCATCTGGGCGACGATCGTCGGAAGCTGCAGCAAGACCCAGCCAATCGCGTTGAGAAGGCCGTAGTCGCCGACGCCAATGTCGTCGAGCTGGCCGATGAACTTGATAAACGACGCGAGACTCAGGAGCACTGCGAGGACCAGCCCCGTGGTACCCAGGATGGTGCGAAACACGTAACCAGTCAGGATCCTCACCGTTGCACCAGCGGCTTTCGCGCCAACCTGAACTGCCTCCAGAGGCCAAGCTGCAGAAAGAGCATCAGGCCGGCTGCCAGCAGGAACAATCCATGCACCCACCACAGTCCCACCGCGGCAGGGACCTCTCCCCGTTCGAGCCAGCCCCGCCCGGCAGCAAGCAGATTGGCGTAGATCAGATACACCAGAACAGCGGACGCTATGCCCGCGAACCGCCCCTTTCGCGGCTCCGTTTTCGCCAGTGGCACGGCAAGCATGGTCAGCACCAGCAGAGTGACAGGCACACCGATGCGCCACTGCAACTCCGCCCGGTCCGCCGGGTCGTCTGACGCCAGCAACGCGGCCGTGGGCCGGGCTTCGTTGCTCAGCTTCACGGCCCCAGCGGCTGGCAGCTCGAAGGGAATGCCGTGCTCCGCGAACTCGACGAGGCGGAACCGCGCCTCGCCGGGCTTGCCTTCGTACCGGTGCCCCCGGGCAAAGGTGAGCACCCGGACGCCATTACCCACGTCTTCCTGCCACGCCTCGTCGGCCATGATTACTTCCACTTTGTCGCCGGTACGGCGCTGGACAAACACGTTATGCAGGTGGCGATCCGGGGTTACCGATTCCGCATAAAGCGCCGCAGTGCCATTAGCGAAGTTGACGAACCGGCCTGGTACCAGCAGGCCAAAACTGGCGTCCCGCTTTGCCTGGGCAGCGAAAACCTCAACCTGTCGGAGGGCTGCGGGGGATACCACCAGGGCCAGCAGGCCGACTACCAGGGCCAGGCCGGCACCCAGACCGAGGACAGCCTTGTAGAGGTGGGCGGGTCCAACCCCACAGGCCATCAGGGCCGCCATTTCGCTGTCGTGATAGAGCCTGCCGAGCGCGAGCATGATGGCCAGAAAGAAGCCGACGGGAATCAGGATTGTGAGGTACTGAAGGCTGGTCAGACCCAGCACCTGAAGAATGGCGGACCGGGGCAGTCGGCTGGCTGCGGCATCCCCGAGCACAGAGGCGAACTGGCTTGTGACCAGAATAAAGAACAGGACCAGAGTGACGATGAGCCAGGCCTGGAGGGTTTCCCGCAGGATGTAACGGCGAATCAGGTCAGTCATGCGCGCACCGGCCTTGGCCGGGCTCCGGATGAATCGAGTACACTAACGCGCCTTTTACAGGGGCATTCATGAGACATGTCAGATCAGGGGCCAACCTTGGTTTACCGCTCGCATGGAGTCAAGCGCCCGCACATCGAGGTCAGTATGCAATTTCAGGTAACGACGGGTAGCCCCAGCCAGCAGCGTACCGCCTGCGCCATCGTGCCCATCTACGCTGGAGGTGAACTCTCGGCAGCCGCAAAGAGTATCGACGCTGCGGGCGGCGGGCTGATTTCCCGGGTGTCGAAGAACGGTGATATCAAAGGCGAACCCGCTGAACTTCTCCTGCTGACCGACACGGGCAAACTCCCCTGCCAGCGGATCCTGCTGGTGGGACTCGGGCCGAAAGCCAAACTGGATCGCCGGACCTGGCGCAAGGCCACCCGCAGTGCCCTTGCCGCAATCGCAAGAAGCAAGTACAGCGACGCAGCATTGCACCTCGTGAGCGAGGCTGTGAGTGATGCCGACAACTACCGCAAGGCGCGACTGGCAGTGGAAATCTGGCACGAGGTCAGTTACCGCTTTACCGCCATGAAGTCCGAGCCCGGCGACCACACGTCACCGCTCAAGAGCATCAGTATCGCCAGCAGCGCCCGCACTCTTCGTCAGACACGCCAGGGTATTGCCGATGGCGAGGCCGTTGGCAGGGCTGTGGCGCTCGCGAAAGATCTGGGCAATCTTCCGCCCAACGTCTGCACTCCCAGCTACCTCGCAGATCGCGCGAGGAGTATCGCCAGGAAGGGCAAGAAACTTACCGTGAAGGTCCTCGGCCTGCCGGAAATCCGCAAACTGCGCATGGGTGCCTTTCTGGCCGTCACCCAGGGCGCCGCCGAGCCGCCCCGCTTCATCGTGCTCCAGTATCGGGGCGCCCCTGCCGCCACCAAACCAGTAGTCCTCGTTGGCAAGGGCATCACCTTCGATTCCGGCGGGCTCTCGATAAAACCTGCAGGCGGCATGGACGAGATGAAATACGATATGTGCGGGGCAGCCACGGTCCTCGGCGTACTCCAGGCAGTGGCGGAACTCGAGCTCCCCATCAACGTGGTCGGCGTGGTACCCGCCTGCGAGAATCTGCCCAGCGGCACAGCCACCAGGCCCAGCGATATCGTGCGCACCATGTCCGGGCAGACGGTTGAAATCCTGAATACCGATGCGGAAGGCCGGCTGATCCTGTGCGATGCCATCACCTACGCCCTGCGCTTCAAGCCGTCAGCGCTGATCGATATCGCGACTCTCACAGGCGCCTGCCTGATCGCTCTCGGGAGGGTGAGGTCCGGACTGCTGGGCAACTCGGACAAGCTGGCGGACCAGCTCCTCTCCGCCGGCCAGGCAGCCGACGACCGGGCCTGGCGGCTGCCCCTCGACGAAGACTACGCCGAGCTCATCAAGAGTCCGTTTGCGGACGTGGCGAACGTCGGCGGCAGGGACGCAGGAACGATTACCGCGGCGAGCTTCCTGTCGCGCTTCGTTGGCAAGACAGACTGGGCCCACCTCGACATCGCCGGCACGGCGTGGAACCAGGGCAGCAATAAGGGTGGCACCGGTCGGCCAATCCCGCTGCTGATGGAATTCCTGCTCCACAGAAAGTAACCCGGCGACACACCAGTGGCGACAGCGGCTCAACAGGCGATGAGTGCAACGCGAGTGTCCTTCTACGTGCTGAACGGCACTGAGGGGACGACAAGACTGGGCTACGCCTGCCGGCTGGCGGAGAAAGCCTACAAGCTGAAAAACCGGATCCACGCCCACGCCAGAGACGCTCAGATGGCAAGCGCCCTTGATGTCCTCTTATGGACATTCCGGCAGGGCAGTTTTGTCCCTCATGAACGTCTCACGAGCTCCGGTCAGCCGCCGGCGAAGTCGGCAGCTCCAGTGACGATCGGCTCGGCTGAAGCAGGGGAAGAGGCGCCTCCCCCGGGCGCGGACCTGCTGATCAATCTCGCCGATGAAGTACCCGCGTTCTTCGCCCGGTACCCGCGGATAGCCGAGATTATTGATGGCAGTCCGGCCGGCCGCGAAGCCGGCCGAGCTCGGCACCGCTTCTATCGGGAACAGGGCCTGGAGCCTGAAACCCACGAGGTCAGTTAAGATGGATCGCTCGCGCATACCCGTACTGACCGATGCCGTGGCCCGGCCCCAACGCAGCGCCGCCGACGAAGTCGTACGCCACTCGCTCACTGAGTCCGAGCTCGCCGAGCTGCAGGTGCGGATCGCAACCGGCAGTTTTATTCTGGTCGAGAAGCTCCTTCATCAGGCCTATAAGGAAATGGAGGCGACGCTCTTCGATGAAGTGGTCGGCCGCCTGCGCCATGAGCTGCCGGCGCTGATTGACCAAACTCTGCGCGAACACTTCGAGAAAGACCTCAAGGATGGCTGAGTGACCGACGCAACTGCGAGCGACGCTGCTACACCGCTAGACAAGTCCTATCAGCCAGCCGGAATCGAGCAGCGCTGGTATGCCCGCTGGGAAGCAGCAGGGTACTTTGCTCCGGCCGGTCGCGGCGAGCCTTACTGCATCATGATTCCGCCCCCGAATGTCACGGGCACGCTGCACATGGGGCACGCGTTCCAGCACACGCTGCAGGATGCATTGACCCGCTATCACCGCATGCGGGGTGACAACACCCTATGGCAGCCGGGCACTGATCACGCGGGCATCGCCACCCAGATGGTCGTCGAGCGGCAACTCAACGCCGAAGGCACGCGCCGTCAGGATCTGGGCCGTGACGCCTTTGTAACCCGCGTCTGGCAATGGAAGGAGGAATCCGGCGGCACGATCTCGCGCCAGATGCGGCGCCTCGGTAACTCAGTAGACTGGTCCAGGGACCGGTTCACCATGGACGAGGGCCCGTCCCACGCGGTTACCGAGGTGTTCGTTCGCCTCCACGCCGAAGGCCTCATCTACCGGGGCAAGCGACTGGTGAACTGGGACCCGGTTCTGCACACCGCCCTGTCCGACCTGGAAGTTCAGTCAGAGCCGGAGCCGGGCTCCCTGTGGCACATCCGGTACCCGCTTGCCGACGGGAGCGGTCAACTGGTCGTGGCCACGACGCGGCCCGAAACCATGCTGGGCGACACCGCAGTTGCGGTGCATCCGGCTGACGAGCGCTACCGGCGGTTCGTGGGCAAACAGATCCGCCTGCCGCTCACGAACCGCCTGATTCCGGTTCTCGCCGATGACTATGTTGACCCGGAATTCGGTTCGGGCTGCGTAAAGATCACGCCCGGGCACGACTTTAACGACTATGAAGTTGGCAACCGGCACAAGCTGCCCCTGATCAACATTTTTGACCGGGACGCACGCATCATCAGCAAACCCGATGCCGCCGGCTCGGGCTACGACCCCGCCGTGGCTCTAGCCGAGATTCCCGCAGAACTCCGTGGACTGGAGCGCTACGAGGCCCGCCGGCGCATCGTTACCCTCCTCGAGGAACAGGGCCTGGTGGAGCGCATCGAACCCCATACCCCGCAGGTCCCCCGCGGGGACCGGAGCGGTGCCGTACTGGAACCCTGGCTCACGGACCAGTGGTACGTGAAGATTGCGCCGCTGGCACGACCCGCCATAGCGGCTGTTGAAGATGGCCGTATCCGCTTCATCCCGGAGAACTGGTCGAAGACCTACTTTCAGTGGATGAACAACCTTCAGGACTGGTGCATCAGCCGCCAGCTGTGGTGGGGCCACCGGATTCCCGCCTGGTACGACAGCGGGGGGCGGCCCTACGTTGGCCGCAGCGAGGCCGAAGTGCGCGCTGCTCACGGCCTCGGAGCCGATGTGGTCCTCACCCAGGACGAAGACGTGCTGGACACCTGGTTCTCATCGGCGCTCTGGCCCTTCTCGACGCTTGGCTGGCCTGAAGAGACCGATGCGCTGCGGACGTTCTATCCCAGCAGTGTGCTGGTGACGGGCTTCGACATCATCTTTTTCTGGGTGGCCCGGATGATCATGCTGGGCCTCAAGTTTGCCGGGGACGTGCCCTTCCGGGAGGTCTACATCACGGGACTCATCCGGGACGAGAACGGCGACAAGATGTCCAAGTCCAAGGGCAACATCCTGGACCCTCTGGATCTGATCGACGGCATCGACCTGCCGACCCTGCTCCACAAGCGGACTACCGGCCTGATGCAGCCAAAGCTCAAACCGCAGATCGAAAAGTCCACGAAGAAACAGTTCCCAAACGGGATTCCCGACTACGGCACCGACGCCCTCCGCTTCACGTTTGCGGCCCTGGCCAGCACGGGGCGGGACATCCGCTTCGACCTGAACCGCATCGAGGGCTACCGGAATTTCTGCAACAAGATCTGGAATGCCGCGCGCTTCGTCCTGATGAACGTCGAGGGCCGTGAACTCGCCAGCGGCACGGCTGCCGTCACGACCCTGAGCCTGCCCGATCGCTGGATCCTGTCCCGGCTCAGCAAGATGCTCGAGGCGGTTGACGGGCATTTTGGCACCTACCGTTTCGATCTCGCAGCCCG